>JAYUIZ010000118.1:0-40339 GCA_043765595.1 Lysobacter sp.
AGACGAATGTGCAACCAGCTATCAATGACTTGCACTCGGATTTCGACCCCAATACCCTGCTTTTCAAGGGTGTCAACCAGTATTTCAGCAGCCTGTTAGACCATCACCCACACTTAGAATACCCACAATTCAAACAAGTAGCACACCCATCCATAATCACAATCGCCTTCGCACTGCACTTATGACACATCGTCGCCGAAGGCGGAAAACTCACGCCTTCGCCAGTCACCTCAATATCCTCTTCACGCGCCACAGCAGCCACCACGGTCGCTACGACATCAGACTTTTTTTTTACCCGATTCTCTTCATAAGCCCGACGCTTCTCAGCGATCAGCGCCCGCTGCGCATCGCTCATATCCGGATCGTGCATCAAGCCAATCGTCTTGAGGTGGTCTTCAACGATCATGCCCAGCTCCGCAACCAGTGACGGCATATACACGCCGCCGGCTTTGAAGTAGCCGCCCTTGGGGTCGAACACGGCTTTCATTTCTTCGACCAGGAAGGTCACGTCGCCGCCCTTGCGGAATACGGCGGACATGATGCGGGTGAGGGCGACGATCCACTGGAAGTGTTCCATCGACTTGGAGTTGATGAAGATCTCGAACGGACGGCGCTGTTCGTGCTCGTTGCCAGCGTTGAGAACGATGTCGTTGATCGTCACGTACATGGCGTGTTCGACCAGTGGGGATTTGATTTTGTAGGTGCTGCCGATCAGCACTTCGGGGCGCTCGATGCGCTCGTGCATCTGGATGACGTCGGCGACGGGCAGCGCGGTTTCAGCCTCGACGGTCTGGCGCGGGACGGAGGCGCCGGGGGCGACCTTGTCTTCGGGCTTGACGACGGCGTAACCCTTGATTTTCTGATCGATCTTGACGGCCATGAACGTGTTTCCAGATGCGGTGGTGATGTGTGTGGGCGGGGAGAGCTGCCCCTTATCCGGCCCTTCGGGCCACCTTCTCCCCGCGATGCGGGGAGAAGGCATGGAGCCTGATTACTTCTTCTTCGCTGCTTTTTTTGCTGTTTTCTTAGCGGCCTTTTTCGGCGCAGCCTTTTTCGCGGCTTTCTTTACAGCTTTCTTGGCCATGGCCTTCTTCGCGACCTTTTTCACCGCTTTCTTCGCAGCAGCCTTTTTGGCGACGGCTTTCTTTGCAATCTTCTTCACCGCTTTCTTGGTGGCAGCTTTCTTGGCGGCGACTTTCTTCGTCGCTTTCTTTGCAGTCTTCTTCGCGACTTTCTTGGCGCCGGAAACTTTGGCCTTCACCGTTTCCACGGCGGAGGCGGCCTTGGCCTTGGCGTCGTCCACGGCCTTGCCGGCGGCTTTGCGGGCTTTGCTGGCTGTTTTTCTGGCTTTCTTCACCGCATCGCCTACGGCCTTGCCGGCCTTGGTGTTGGCGACGGCGTCGCCCACTTCCTTCGCTTTGTCGGCCACTGCTTCGGCGGCGTCGGAAATCGCATCCGTGATCACATTGCCATTGCTCATGGTGGTTCCTCGTCAGGGGATCTACAGGGGTCACTTCATACGTGCATTCACGGGCGGTTTGCCCGTGTGCGGAATGTAGCGCGATCCGTGGTGGTGCGGTGAAAAACAGGGGCGGGGTTCCGGTGACTGTTTGCCCCCTCCCCGACCCTCCCCCGCGATGCCGAAGAGGGAGAGAAAGCATGCTCAGAACTTGCCGTAGTAGCCTTCTTTCAGGGCGTCGAAGAGGTTGGCGGCGGTATGCATTTCGCCGTCGTATTCGATCTCTTCGTTGCCTTTGACCTCGATAAAGCTGCCGTCTTCCAGTTCGAAGCGATAGAGCGTGCTTTCGAGATCGGCTTCCTTCACCAGCACGCCCTGGAAGGCGGCGGGGTTGAAGCGGAAGGTGGTGCAGCCCTTGAGGCCCTGTTCGTAGGCGTAGCGGTAGATGTCCTTGAAGTCTTCGTACGGGTAGTCGGTGGGGACGTTGGCGGTCTTGGAGATGGAGCTGTCGACCCAGCGCTGGGCGGCGGCCTGGACGTCGACGTGTTGTTTCGGACTGACATCGTCGGCGGCGATGAAATACTCGGGCAATTTGGCGGCCGGGTCTTCGCTGTAGGGCATCGCCTTGGCGTTGATCAGTTCGCGGTAGGCCAGCAGCTCGAAACTGAAGACGTCGACCTTTTCCTTGGACTTCTTGCCTTCGCGGATGATGTTGCGGCTGTAGTGGTGCGCGAACGACGGCTCGATGCCGTTGGAGGCGTTGTTGGCCAGCGACAGGCTGATGGTGCCGGTGGGCGCGATGGAGCTATGGTGGGTGAAGCGCGCGCCGACATCGGCGAGCTCGTCCACCAGCTCGGGGGCCAACGCGGCGATGCGCTGCATGTAGCGGCTGTATTTGGCGTGCAGCACCCTGCCGGGGATCTCCTGGCCCAGCGTCCAGCCGTCTTTCGCCATTTCCGGACGCTTGCGCAGCATCTCGGCGGTGACGGCGAAGCGCTCTTCCATGATCGGCGCGGCGCCCTTTTCGCGGGCGAGCTGCAGGGCGACTTCCCAGCCGGCGACGGCCATGTCGCGGGCGATACGGTCGGTGAAGTCCAGCGACGGCGCGCTACCGTACTTCATGCCGAGCATGGTCATGGTGCTGCCCAAGCCGAGGAAGCCCATGCCGTGGCGGCGCTTGCGCAGGATTTCGTCCTTCTGCTTTTGCAGGGGCAGCCCGTTCACTTCGACTACGTTGTCGAGCATGCGGGTGAACACGCGCACGACTTCCTTGTATTCCTCCCAGTCGAACGTGGCCTGGTCGGTGAAGGCCTTGCGCACGAAGTTGGTGAGGTTCACCGAGCCCAGCAGGCAGGCGCCGTAGGGCGGCAGCGGCTGTTCGCCGCAGTTGTGGGCGTGGAAACCGTTGCCGTCGAAGGTGTTGATGCCGGGCACCTGCACGTCATAGACGTCTTCGACGCCATCGTCTTCGATCGACTCGACCGTGGCCAGAAAGCGCTCGTGATTCGGGCGGCGCAGGTAGTCGCCGATCAGGCGGCGCAGGCGATCCTCCTTGTCGGTGTCGGCGAACCCGACCAGATCGGCGAAGACGCCGATGTTGTCGCCGCTGATGACCAGTTCGTGCTGGGCGCGCACGGCGTACTCTGCCTGCCCGCCACGGCCATCGGGCAGGCTGCGGACGCCGGCGGGGCGACGGTCGCGATAAATCGTGGAGGCGACGCCCAGGCGCAGCAGCATGCGCTGCGCAGCTTCAAGGCGCGGCAGGTCGGACTGCGACAGGCGGATGCTGACGCCCTTGCGCTGACTGCCCTGCACCGAACCGTCGCTGTCGAACAGGCCGCGCAGGAAACCGCGATGGAATTCGCTGGAACTGCGCTCCATGGCCGGGGTGATGGCCTTGTCGCCGGGCGACATACCCACCGATTCGGCCAGATGTTTGAGCGCGGCGAGCGACATGCGCCACTCGTTGCGATCAGCGACCAGGTGCCAGCCCTCGAAGTCGCTGCGGTGCGGCAAGGTGCGTGCGGCCTGTTCGGCCTCGTCCATCAGCGCATGGATGCCGGACGAAAGACCGACCGGCCCACCGTTCATGGCCTGCGCAGGCATGAACACCGACAGCACGGCCTTGTCGGACTTCAGCACGCCATCGCCGACCAACAGCCCGAGCAGGAAGCCCTGCTCCCGCGTGTGTTCGCCATGCCACTGTGCGCTGGCACGATGGTCATTGAGCAGCACGCGATCACCGGGGCGCAGGTCGCCTGCGGCGCACCATTCTGTGTCGAGCGACCAGCGCGTGACGCGGCAGGCGCGACGCACGCGGTGATCGGCGGTGAGCCGCAGCGCATGGCCTTCGGCGGTGCCCAGGCGCACGACTGGCTTGGTGGCGGTGCGGAAGAAACCTTCCGCGCCGGTCAGGTGGTCGCGCCCGTCGACGCGCGCCAGGAACTGCTGGCCGATCAGGTGGGCGACCTGGCGCGGCCCTTCTGCGGTCTGCACCCAGGTGTCCGCAGTCACGCAGGGATTGGTGGCGCGGATCTGCTCGCACCACCAGTTGTTGTTCATCTCGTTGACCTTGTCGATCAGGATGAAACCCGGTTCGGCGAAGTCGTAGGTGGAAACCATGATCATGTCCCACAGATGCCGGGCGCGGATGTGCCCGTAGATCTTGCAGGCCACCAGGCCGTCGTCGCGGCTGATGTAGTTGGCGTGGGTGGGCCATTCGCGCCAGACCACCTGCTCGGCGCTGTCGAGGTCGATATCGTCGACTTCCTTCTCGTTGATCGGGAACACCAGCGGCCAGTCGGCGTCGGTCTCGACCGCCTGCATGAAGCCGTCGGTGATCAGCAGCGAGAGGTTGAACTGGCGCAGACGCCCGTCCTCGCGCTTGGCGCGGATGAAATCCTTCACGTCCGGATGGGCGACATCGAAGGTACCCATCTGCGCGCCGCGACGGCCGCCAGCCGAGGACACGGTGAAGCACATCTTGTCGTAGATATCCATGAAGGACATCGGGCCGGAGGTGTAGGCACCGGCGCCGGCGACGAACGCGCCGCGCGGGCGCAGGGTGCTGAATTCATAGCCGATGCCGCAGCCTGCCTTCAGGGTGAGGCCGGCTTCGTGGACTTTTTCGAGGATGCCGTCCATCGAATCGGTGATGGTGCCCGACACGGTGCAATTGATGGTTGAGGTGGCCGGCTTGTGCTCCAGCGCGCCGGCATTGGAAGTGATGCGGCCGGCGGGAATGGCGCCGCGGCGCAGCGCCCAGAGGAAGCGTTCGTACCAGTACTTCTGTTTCTCGCCGTTGGGCTCGGCGTCGGACAGCGCGCGGGCAACGCGCTGGTAGGTGCTGTCGATATCGGTATCGACGTCGTCGCCCTGCTTGGTCTTGAGCCGGTATTTCTTGTCCCAGATGTCCCAGGACGCCGGCTGCATGGGAATTTCCGCAGCGGCGCCCGCTTTCGCGATCGCTTCAAGACGTACAGTGCTCATCAATGTTTCTTCCTCGAAATTGTTGCGGACGCGTCATCGCCGCGACCCGTTGTTCTGATTGCCGGCAGCGGAGCCCCTGCTCCACGCTGCCAACGGATTCTGTGATGCGGTTCCGGGTCAAACCGCGACTATGATTCTCCTTTAACGACCCGGTATTGCTCGCCTATCTCCTGTGTTTCCTGATGCGGCGACGCTTTCAGCCCCGATCTTCCGTGGAACAAATGTTTCCGTGAAACACCATCGGTAGGGCTGCTGGCCACTCGTACCCCAAGATATAGTGGCGCTGCGGGAGGTCAAGCTACGCCCCGGAACGACCCAAGTCAACGGCTTGACGGCTCGAAAATCGTGTCGTTCGCCCGGCGACACCGGTCCGGACCCCGGGTTGGCGGGGCTAGGCCGATTCATGACCGGTTTCATGCCCGGTTTAGGCCATGTCCGGGACACTCCAGATCCCCTTTGCAGCCCATCGGGCTCGACCTCCGGGACTTGATTCCGGCGGAGGCGGCCGCGATCCTCAGGCCACGCCGAGAACGCCCGCCACGCCCTCCGCGAGCCCACCCGGACCCGCCCATCGACACCATCCAGACGCCTATGACCGCCTCCGCCGAACGCACCCGCGCCAAGAAGACGTCCCTGCTGCTCGCCCTGACCGCGGCCGCCGCGTTCGGCGGCTTCGCCGCCACCTGGATCCGCGAAGGCCTGCAGCCGCCGGTGATGGCCGCGCCGAGCGTGCCGGCGACGATGCCTGCGGTGGCGGCGCTGCCGACCGCCACCGCCGACGGTCAGGCGCTGCCCTCGCTGGCGCCGATGCTGCAGCAGGTGATGCCCGCGGTGGTAAGCGTGCGCACCAAGCAGCGGATCCGGGTCAGCCCGTTTGCCGACCCGATCTTCCGGCGCATGTTCCCGGACATGAGCCAGGAGCGGATCAACGAATCGCTGGGCTCGGGAGTGATCGTGGATGCCCAGCGCGGACTGGTGCTGACGAATCATCATGTGATCGAGGGCGCGGACGATGTCTCGGTGACGCTGGCCGACGGCCGCGAGCTGAAGGCCGAATTCCTGGGCTCCGACGCCGATACCGATGTGGCGCTGATGAAGATCCCGGCGGAGAAACTCACCGCGCTGTCGCTGGCGAACTCCGACCAGCTGCGGGTGGGCGATTTCGTGGTGGCGGTGGGCAACCCGTTCGGCGTCGGCCAGACCGTGACCTCGGGCATCGTGTCAGCGGTGGGACGCAGCAATCTGCCGGGGCTGGGCTTCCAAAACTTCATCCAGACCGATGCGTCGATCAATCCGGGCAACTCCGGCGGCGCGCTGGTCAATCTGCGCGGCGAACTGATCGGCATCAACACCGCCAGCTTCAATCCGCGCGGCAGCCAAGCGGGCAACATCGGCCTGGGCTTCGCAATTCCGATCAGCCTCGCCCGCAACATCATGGAGCAGTTGCTGAACGGCGGCGCCGTGCGGCGCGGCACTCTGGGCATCGACAGCCAAGACGTGGATGCGCGGATCGCGGAGGCGCTGGGCCTGGACCAGGCGCGCGGCGCGGTGGTGACCCGGCTGCATCCGGATTCGACCGCTGCGAACGCGGGGCTGAAGGTGGGCGACGTGATCGTGGCTGCCAACGGCCAGCGCGTGGACGACAGTGCGTCGCTGCGCAATATCCAGGGCTTGCAGCCGGTGAATTCGAAGATTGCGCTGGACGTGCGCCGCGACGGCAAGCCGCTGAAGATCAACGCGACCCTGCGCGAGCAGCCGCGCGAGATTGACGGCGCCAGCCTCGACCCGCGCCTGGCCGGCGCCAGCTTTGCCGAACTGCCCGAATCGCTGCGTCGTCAGGGCGCCTTCGGCGTGCTGGTCGACGCGGTGGCGGCTGGCAGCCGCGCCGCCCGCAACGGCCTGCGCAAGGGCGACGTGGTGCAGGCTGCCAGCATCGGCCAGTTCAGCGACCTCGGCGGCTTCCGCGCCGGTTTCAGCGAACGTCCGGATCCGCTGGTGCTGCGCATCTGGCGCAACGGCGGCCAGGGCGACCTGCAGATGCGATAAGCGATGCGATAAGCACGGTCTGCGCCGCGCTACCCATGCAATTCGCCCGCTGCGCGCATCCGCAGCGGGTGGCGGCCATCGGCTTCGATTAAAGCATTTAAGCTCGCCGTCTTTCCTGCGCGGACGCCGCCATGGCCGACAGCATCGACATCAGTCCCGATTCCCTCGGCAGCCACCCCGGAGGCGGCGAAGCATCCCCTGCTACTGACGCGGCGCAGACACCCGCACCGCCGTCGCGCCCGGGCTCGTCTACCGCCGCAATCGTGCTCGCGTCGCTGGCGGTGGCCTACACCCTATGGGCAACCCAGGAACTGCTGCTGCCGGTGCTGCTGGCGATGTTCTTCGCGCTGATCGGTAACCCGATCATCCGCACCCTGGAAAAGATCCATATTCCGCGCTTCGTCGGCGCGCTGGCGGTGCTGTCCTCGGGCCTGGCCTGCGCGATGCTGCTGGGCAGCCTGATGGCGGAACCCGCGGGCAAACTGATGCGCGAGGTGCCGCGCGAGCTGCGCGAGATCGCGCCCAAACTGCGCGCGGTCATCAAGCCAGTGCAGGATGCGAAGAAAGGCGCGGAGAGCATCGCCCGCGTCGCCGGCGGCGAAGACGTCAACGCGGTGCGGCTGGTCAGGACCGAGGTCAACGATCCGTTCCGCTCGCTCACCGCGACCCCGAGGATGATCGCGTCGGTGCTGGCGGTGGTGCTGCTGACCCTGTTTTTCATGATTTACGGGGCAAACCTGCAGCGCAGGGTGCTGGCGCTGCTGCCCGGCCGGCAGCAGAAGAAGCTGACCATGGACATCCTGCAGTCGATCGAGCGCGAGATGTCGCGCTATGTGTTGACCATCACCATCATCAATACCCTGCTGGGCCTGGCCTTCGCCGGCGTGCTGGTGTGGCTGGGGCTGGATATCCCCGAAGCGCTGATGTGGGGCACGCTGGCGGCGCTGCTGAACTACGCGCCGTACGTGGGGCCGCTGATCGGCATCATGGCCATGCTGCTGATGGGCTTTGTGCATTTCGATACGCCGCTGGAAGCGCTGCTGCCGGCCGGCATCTATCTGCTGCTGCATACGATCGAAGGCCAGTTCTTCACCCCGATCCTGCTCGGCCGGCGCATGGCGCTGTCGCCGCTGGTGCTGATCCTGGGGCTGATGGTGTTCGGTTGGCTGTGGGGGATCATCGGTCTGCTGCTGGCGGTACCGCTGCTGGCCTGCACCAAGGTGGTGCTGGAACGGGTCGACGGCCTCGGCCCCTGGGCGCGGCTGCTGGAGTGATCCCGCGCTACGCGCCTTCGATGCGGCCCTCCCTGCGGCCCGCGCCGGACGGCACGCGGCAGCCGCAGAACCCGCGCGTTAAACTCGCGGCGTGAACTTCATCATCCGCGCCATCACCCTCGACCTGGACGACACCCTGTGGCCGTTCGCGCCCATCGGCGCGCGGATCGAACGAGTGCTCGACGACTGGCTGCGCATCCACAGCCCGCGCACCGCCGAACGCTTTCCCATCGTGGAAATGCGCGCCCTGCGGGAACGGGTGTTCGACGCGCACCCGCATCTGCTGCACGACATGGGCGCGGTGCGTCTGCTCACGCTGGAGCAAGCGTTTCGGGAATCCGGCGACGATCCGGCGCTGGCGGGACCGGCCTATGACGTGTTCTACGCCGAACGCAATCGCGTGGAGTGCTATCCCGACGCGATCGACGCACTGGCGCGGATCAGCGCGAAGCTGCCGGTGGCGGCGCTGAGCAACGGCAATGCCGATCTGGCGGCGATCGGGCTGGATCATCATTTCGCGTTCCAGCTGGGCGCGCGCGAACACGGCGCCGCCAAACCCGATCCGGGCATTTTTCTGGCCGCCTGCGAACGTCTGGGCTGCGCGCCGGGTGAGGTGCTGCACGTCGGCGATCACATCGAAATGGACGTGCTGGGCGCCGCCCGCGCCGGCCTGCGCACCGCGTGGATGCATCGCGACGACGCCCGCGCGCAGCATCCGCACTGGCCGCACGACGACATCGCGCCCGACCTGATCGTTGCCGACATGGCCGCGCTGGCCGACCTGCTGGAGGGCATGACCGATCGCATGGCCGAAGCCGCGAGCGATACGCCGCACCCCGCAACGCATTCCCACGGGATCCCGACATGACCGCTCTGCCCGGCCTCATCGCCATCGCCGACCACGCCGATACGCCTGCCCTGCCGCTGCATGCACTGCCGCTGCACGTGGTGACCGCAGCCGCGTTCGCCGACTGGTGCGCACAGCAGTCACCGACATTGCAGGCCTGGCTGAAAGCGCAGCAGTTCACCGCCGCCGCAGGCAGCCACGCGCTGCTGCCCGGCAGCGACGGCCTGGCGGGTGCGGTGCTGGGGGTCGGCGATGCCCACGATCCTTTCGCGTACGCACATGCGCCGTACGCGCTGCCCGCCGGCGACTGGCGGCTGGCTGATCCGCTCGACGCAGCCGCGAGCGCAGCGCTGCAACTGGGCTGGGGCCTGGGCAGCTACCGCTACACCCGCTACCGCGACGCGATCCGCGCACCGGCGCGGCTGGTCTGCGACCTCGACGCCGACACCGCCGCGCAGCTCGCGGCCTGCGTCCGCGCCCGCGACCTGATCAACACCCCGACCGAGCACATGGGCCCGGACGAAATGGAAGCGGTGGCGCGCGACATCGCGCAGACCCACGGCGCCGATATCGACGTGCTGGCCGGCGGCGACCTGCTGACCCACAACTTCCCCGCGATCCACGCGGTCGGCCGCGCCTCGCACCGCGCGCCGCGGCTGATCGTGCTGCGCTGGGGCGACGCTGCGCATCCGCACATCGCCATCATCGGCAAGGGCGTGTGCTTCGACACCGGCGGCCTCGACATCAAGGCCGCGGCCGGCATGCGCAACATGAAGAAGGACATGGGCGGCGCCGCGCACGCGATCGCGCTGGCCGAACTGATCATGGCGCGCAGGCTGCCGGTGCGGATCACCCTGCTGGTGCCGGCGGTGGAGAACGCCATCGGCCCGAACGCCTACCGCCCCGGCGAAGTCATCGCCACGCGCAAGGGCGTGAGCGTCGAGATCGACAACACCGACGCCGAAGGCCGCATCGTGCTTTGCGACGCGCTGACCTATGCCGCCGAACAATCGCCGCAGCTGATCCTCGATTTCGCCACGCTGACCGGCGCCGCACGGATCGCGCTCGGCCCCGACCTGCCGGCGCTGTTCAGCAACGACGATGCTTTGGCCGACGATTGGCTGGCCGCGGGCATCCACGCTTTCGACCCGCTGTGGCGCATGCCGCTGCATCGTCCCTATCTGCGCTATCTCACCAGCGGCATCGCCGATCTGGCCAACAGCAGCGCGACCAGCATGGCCGGCTGCATCACCGCCGCGCTGTATCTCGAACGCTTCGTGCCGGCGGACGTGCCGTGGGCGCATCTGGACGTCTACAGCTGGAACGACAGCGACCGCCATGGCCGTCCCGCAGGCGGCGAAGCGCAGGCGCTGCGCAGCTGTTATGCGATGTTGAAGACGCGCTTCGGCTGAACGTGACTCCGCGCCGGAACCGGCGTGCGCTTGCGTGGCATCGCCGCAGGCCACACCTCGGTCCATTCGACACGAACACAGGATTTCCATGAAGACGACCCTTTGCCGTCGCCCCTTCATCGCCATCGTCGCGCTGGTAGCCACAGCGTGCTTCGCGTTTGCCGCCGGCGCGCAGCCCGCGCGCAAACCTGCGACGGCCGCGACCGCGACGACAGCAGCCGCCACCCCGGCGGCGCAGCGCGCCGTGCTGGTGATGGGCGATTCGCTGTCGGCCTCGTACGGAATCACTGCAGCGCAGGGCTGGGTGTCGCTGACCGCGCAGAAGATCGCGAAAGAAAAACCGGGCTGGCGCGTGGTCAACGCCAGCATCAGCGGCGAAACCACCGCCGGTGGCGCAGCGCGCATCGCGGCCGAACTCAAGCGCCACAAGCCGGCCGTGGTGGTGATCGAACTGGGCGCCAACGACGGCCTGCGCGGATTACCGCTGGCGCAGACCCGCGCCAACCTCACCAAGATGATCGCCGCTGCGAAAGCCGCGAACGCGAAAGTGCTGCTGATCGGAATGCGCCTGCCGCCGAACTACGGCCCCGATTACACCCAGGGCTTCGAGCGCGCGTTCCGCGAACTCTCGCAGCAGCACAAGACCGCGTTCCTGCCGTTCCTGCTGGAACCGGTGGCGATGGACGACCGCGCGTTCCAGGCCGACCGCCTACATCCGACCGCCGCGGCGCAGCCGAAACTGCGCGATCACGTCTGGCCCGCGCTGGCGCCGCTGCTGAAGTAAAACTTTCGTTGTTGCAGGCCGCCGCATCCGTGCGGCACGACATTGCGTGCCCACCGGTCTGCGCAAAGCTTTTCGCGAATCCTGAATCTTTTTCGATCACGTTGCATCCGTGGCGCAAAAGTCCGCGTAACTGACTGCGTACCGGTCTTCCGCCCACCTCCGTACCGCCCTCCCCGGCGCGGAAGACCGGCCTTTCCCCAACACGAGAGATACTCACCATGAAAATGAAACTGCTGACGGTCGCACTGGCCACCACCTTCACGATCGCCGCCGTCGCCCAAGCCGGCAACATGGCCGGACACAAGGCCGAAAACCCGATGGTCGGCGGCGCACCGATGCTGGTGACCAAAGATATCGTCGACAACGCGGTGAACTCGAAAGACCACACCACACTGGTCGCCGCAGTGAAGGCCGCCGGCCTGGTCGACACGCTGAAGAGCGCAGGCCCGTTCACGGTATTCGCGCCTACCAACGCCGCCTTCGCCGCGCTGCCGGCCGGCACCGTCGACACGCTGCTCAAGCCCGAGAACAAGGCTACGCTCGCCGGCATCCTCACCTATCACGTGGTCCCGGGCCGCATCGACAGCAAAGCCATCGCCGCTAAAATCAAGGCCGGCAAAGGCACCGCCACCTACACCACCGTGCAGGGCGAACCGCTGACGTTCAAGGCGGTGGGCAACAACGTCACCGTGACCGATGCGAAAGGCAACCGCGCCAAGGTCACCATCGCCAACGTGTACCAGAGCAACGGCGTGATCCACGTGATCGACAAGGTGCTGCTGCCGAAGTAATCGGCAACGATCGCGCACTTCACTGCGATGCGATTCGCGGGCGGCTTAGGCCGCCCGTTTTCGTTTGCGCGTGAACACTGGTTGAGCGCACCGCTTCGCATCCAAGTCGATGAAAATCGAGCTGACGGAAACCTGCTTGTGCAGGTATTTCAGCAGCCTGTCAGCGCGTCGGTCAGCTTCTGGAAAATCAAGTCGCGGCGTGCGCTTCCTGCCGGAATGCGAGCACGCATTGGTCGTTTATTCACCGGTGGCGCATTGTTCAAAACATTCCCATGACACGTTCAGGACAATCTCGGCCCTTTCGGCGTCGGATCGTCCTGCGTTTGCGCGGGCTGCTGCTGCGCCAAGTGCTGCGCTTGCGCCTGCTGCTGGGTCAATGTGTCCTGAACCTGCTGCGAGGCTTGCATCAGCGTCGTGGCGTTGTCCTGCGCGGCCGGCAGGAGTGCAAGCCGCGCCGTCGGGTTGCCCAATTCGCCTTGACCGGCGATCAAGCCATCGTGCTTTGCGTTGAAAACAACAAAATCGATTCTGTCCAGTCGCTCATTCTGGCCGCCTTGCGGCCGTTCAGCGCCAGCGAGGCTGGCGTTAGCCAGATTTGCAGCGGATTGCTGCAAACGCTCGCCTGAGAAAGTGCCGGGTGGGATGTTCGGCGATCGATCGATCGCGTTCAAGGCTTGCTGATAGCGGTCGTGGCCGGGGTGATCGCGGTCGGTGATGTCGGGCGCGCGCGGTGGTGTCGGTTGCGGCTCGCCCTGTGTGCGCTGGTGGGTGTTGAGCCACTGCTTCGCTTCCACCTCCATCGCGTCGGTGGTGATCTGCATGCTGGGGATCACGGTCGCCTGCATTAAATGGCGCTCGGTCGCTTCCGCACCTGCGGGCCCTGCGTGTTTGGAAAGCGCTGGGATCGTATTCCCAAGCTCCGCAAGGATCGGGTAGGCCACAGGATTACTCATTGGGTTCAGATAGGCGTTGGCGGCGACCGTACCGCCCAGCGCAGCCCCCGCAGCGGGCGCGTACCCGGTCGCGTCTTTGACGCGGTTGCCCGCGCTGTCGAGGGTCGTATCGACAAACGTCGTCGCCACCTCCACCGTATCGCGCTGCACGCGAACGCCGGTCACATGGATGGTTTCGAGCACGTTGCAAGTGTCGTCGGCCGCGCTCCGAATCGTCGCCGCATCGCGCGCCGCTGCCTGCTTTGCTGTCTGCGCGGCGGTTTCGGCATCGCGCCCGGTGCGCACATTCTGCTGAATCGTCTGATCGGTCTTGCCTTCGGCCCAGCGTTCCAGCTTGCTGCCCTCCGGCGCAATCTCGGCTAACGCCTGGAAGAACACGCCTTCGCCCGTGCGCGCGGCGATCACGGCATCGGCTTTCAATTGTTCCACCTTCGCCTCTACTGCGCCGGCCACAACGCGGGTGTTCGCGGCGGTGTCGGCCAGCGATTCGCTGGTGTCGCAGGCCAAGGATTCGAGTCCTCCAGCGACCGTGGACACCACCTCCGACGCCTTGTTGCCACCCGCCCGCAGAACATCGCCGCTGGTGTCGAGCGTGCGCTGTGCGACGTGACCGGCGGTCTGTACCACTTCGCCCGCTTCGTGGCCCAGGTGCGCGCCCGCTCCCACCACGCGCAGCGCGCGCAGCGTCGGCCCCGCCAGCGCCGTCACTTCGTCCAGCGGCAGCTCGGCAGGGCGATCCACGATGCGTCCGTCCACGCGCATTTTCGCGTCCATCGGGCGCACATCGCCCGCCGCCAGCGGCATGTCGCGCAGCATGCTGTCGGTGTCGCCTTCGGCCAGCGCATCGACGAAGCCGGTGATCGCCTCGCGCGCGCGCTCAGGCATGTTGATCGACTGCAGCTGCTGTTCAAGGGCTTGTTTCAACTGCGGCACGTCCTGCACCAGATCGGAGGTTTCTTTCAGCACCGCGCCCAGCACGCGGCGTTGCGCCACATCCATCCGTTCGACGTTGTTCTGCAAACCATCGGTCAACACTTCGCCGCGCACTTGGTAGGCAATGATGCGGGTATTGGGGTCGAACAATTCCGTGCCGGGATTCTCGCGCTGGAATCGGCGCGCGGTGTCGGGGTGCAGGCCAGCAGAGTTGAATGTGGTGCCACGTTCGCCGCTGACCGCGACGGCGGCCGAGGCCAGACCGCCGCCAAGCGAGTGACCGGCGTAGTCCACGCGCATGCCGTGCTCCCTAAACGTATCTGCCAAACGCATCGCACGGTCGTAGTAGTCGGTCTTCTGGCCGATGGCCTGCGGAAAGTTGTTGGCGCCGAAATCCTCCGGACCCGTCTCGCGCCGGGTGCCATCGGCTTGCAGCACTTCGCCGTTGGAGCCCTTGAACGTCGTGGTCGACTTGTAACCGGGGCCGAGGATCGCGGGGTCGGGCAGGTAAATTTCGGCGCGGAAGCCGGAATCGTCAGGTTTGAGCATGTCTCGGATGGCATCGTCCGGCATCGCTGCCAATTGCGGCATCTGCTGGCGCAGCATCGGCAGGTTCTCACTGGCGCGCACCCAGCCCGCAGGCGGCTGGCCTTCGCCGCGCGCAGATTCGTACACGTCCTCGCTCAACAGCCCCATCTGTTCGCGGTAATACTGTCCCTGCAACGCATCGGCGCGCATGGCTGCGGCCGGGTCGCCGCTCGCCCGCAGATCGGCAAGCAGTTGTTGTTGGGCCTTCAGGTCCTCAATGGAAAGCATGTGCTTGATCCTTGTCGATTACAGCAGGGGAATGTTTTTTTCGTCGGTCGGAAAGCCGTAGGCTTCGCGTAGTGTGCGGTTCCCTTCCGACATGACCGGCGGGCGCTCATAGCCGTGTTGCAGCAGCCATTGTTGGCAGTCGCGTTGCCACTGCGGCTCTTTAGGGTTGCCGGGGTGCCAGAAAATGTTATCGATCGTGTGCTTGGTCGGCTTCGCGCCGTGCTCCAACAGCCAGAGGGTGCGGACAAAACTCCCTAGGCCGGCATACTCATCTAAAAATGCACGTTGCTGGCTCAGCGCATTTACATCCGCGCCGCGTTCGACGAGAAGTTCGATGTTCTCCCACGCCCCCGAAAACTTGGCTTGCAGCAGGAGGGTTTCACCGTTGCTGTTGCGCGTGTTTGGGTTGCCGCCATGGTCGAGCAGCAGTTTGAGGTAGACCGGGTCATCGGCCTTCGCGGCCCACACCATTGCGTTGTTTTTGATGCGTCCCTTGAAGCGGGTGGTGTGCTGCATCGGATGCAGCAAAAACGCATCCGGATCGGCCCCATTCTCCAGCATCGCCTTCAACCCTGCCGGGTTCTTGGTGAAGATCGGCCATGCCACCAGCGGGGTACCTTCCTTCGTGAACACCGTGTCCGGGTTCACGCCTTCGTCCTTCATCAAGCGGCGAATTTCCTTTACATCGCCGTGTTCGGCGGCCAGCGCCAACGCTGCCGCCTGTGGGTTGCCGGGGAACCAGGGCTCCTTGTTCAGATCGCCGTAGCGCGATTGCGCGGCCGCAGGCGGCAGCTCGAAGCAGGCAGTCAACAGCAGGGCCGCGCACAAGACCAGCGCAGCGACAGGACGGAATTTCAAGGCGCATCTCCTTCAGCCGGAAGGGAGCGAGTGTAGACCGCAGGGCTCACGACAACACAGGGCTGTCATCCATGCCTGCCAGTTGCGGCATCTGCTGGCGCAGCATCGGAAGGTTCTCACTTGCGCGCACCCAGCCCGCAGGCGGCTGGCCTTCGACCCGCACGCCGCAATACATGCAAGGCAAAAACGTCGCGATACCGCAGCATCCGCAAAAAAATAAAGACGTCGTGCATTGCTGCACGGCGTCTTCAGTTCATGCGGAACAAACGCTTACCCGCAGCAAGAACACTTCAATGGCTTGCCCGGCCCACCCGGGCCGAGGTTGCTGCCGAAGCCGGCGCATTCGGTCCTGCACGCCCACGCGCTGCAGCTCGCGTACTGGGTGCCCTCGGTGTTGGTCTCGGTGGCGACGGCCTGGGCCGCACCAAAGCCCATCGCCGCAAAGAACGCGGCCCCGAAGATCAGTGAACGGAACGACACTCTGCGCATCTTCATATCGACACACTCCTTATTGACCCTGCCTGTCGCCGTCCTGGCGACATGCGCGGCGGAATGGTTACACCGTCGCTGGCGCGGATATCGCGACAACGCGCCTATTCCGGCGCGCAGCAATCGCACAAGGGGCCACCGTTGGGCATGATCCCGAAATACGTACCGCCGGCTTCACCGCAAACGGACATGCACGGCCACACGTCGTCGCAGTAACCGCGCTGCTCCTTGCCCGGCCGGTCGGTGGCGCTTGCGAACGCCTGCATTGCGCCGAAGCCCATCGCACCGACGAACACCGCGATCAGCAGACCATTGCGCCAGAACTTTCCTGTCATCTTCATCATCAACTCCCTGTGCGTGGCCGCGGCGGCGCATCCTTGCGTCGCAGTTCGGCGAGAAGATCGTCGACCTGTTCCCTGGTATCGAAGACACCCTGTATCGCGTGGCGGACGCGGCCATCGCGATCGATCGCAAGCAGCAGCGGCACGCCGCGCGCGCGATACAGCATCAGTTCGCGCGGCTCGTTCAACAATGCGACCGGAAAATCGAAGTCATGCGCGTGAACGAACGCATCGGCCTGCGCGGCATCGCACTGGCAGACGCCGATCACCGCAACGCGATCGCCGAATTCTTTTTTAATCGCGCGCGCAGTCTCGGCCACCGTGGACGCGGACGCACGGCAGTACTGACAGGTGTGATTGAAGAAGAAGAGGATCTGGCGTTCGCCGGAGGGCGCGCCCAACGCGAGCTTCGCGCCGTCGAGCGCAGTGGTTTCGACCACCGGGACATACATGCCGGGATAGGCATAAGCGGCGCGATCGGTCAGCCAGTCGCGATCCGCGCGCAGGCCGCGATTCTGCCAGCCAAGCAGGGCGATGAGCACGCTCGCCGCCAACAATGCGATCCATACGAAGATCGAGCGCCACATCCTAGTGACCCCGCAAAACACGATGTCCGCATACTGCGAGCCACTTTCGCGTACGTCAAGCGCCGCGCCCGCGTTCAGCCTGTGGTGTGCGCTTGCTCACGTTCCTGCTGCTGCAGCGTCCACATCTGGGCGTAATGCCCGCCGCGCGCCAGCAGTTCGCCGTGACGTCCGCGCTCGACGATCTGGCCCTGATCCATCACCAGGATCTCGTCCGCGTTCATCACCGTCGACAAGCGATGCGCTATCACGAAGGTCGTGCGGCCCTGCGCGATGCGATCGAGTTCGGCCTGGATGGCTTTCTCGGATTTAGAATCCAATGCCGAAGTCGCTTCGTCGAAGATCAGGATCGCGGGATTCTTCAGCAGGGCGCGGGCGATGGCGACGCGCTGTTTCTCGCCGCCGGAGAGTTTCAATCCGCGCTCGCCGACTTCGGTATCGTAGCCGTCGGGCAGACCGACGATGGATGCGTGGATGTGGGCGGCGCGCGCGGCCTCTTCGACCTCTTCACGGGTCGCGTCGGGGCGGCCATACAGAATGTTGTAGTAGATGGTGTCGTTGAACAGCACCGTGTCCTGCGGCACGATCGCGATCGCCTTGCGCAGCGATGCCTGGGTGTAGTCGCGGATATCGCGCAGCGCGCCGTCGTCGCCTTCGATCGCGATGCTGCCGTCGTCGATATCGTAGAAGCGGTACAGCAGCCGGGCAAGCGTGGATTTCCCGGAACCGGAATGCCCGACCACCGCGAGCGTGCCGCCGCGCGGCACTTCAAAACTGACTTCGCGCAGGATCTCGCGACGCGGGTCGTAGCCGAAGCGGACGCGATCGAACACCACTTTGGGCTGGGTCGCGCGCAGCGGCACCGCGTCGTCGCGGTCGCGCACGTCCATGCTTTCGTCCATCAGGCCGAACAGGCGTTCGAGATTGGTGAACGCCTGTTTGACTTCGCGATACATCATGCCCAGCAGATTCAGCGGCGCCGAGAGCTGCAGCAGCACCGCGTTGACGAAGACCAGGCCACCGATGGTCATGGTGCCGTCGACCACGCCGGCAGCCGCGCGCCACATCATCGCGGTGACGCCGAGCGCGACGATGGTGACCTGGCCCAGATTGAGCAGGCCGAGGGTCTTGCGGCTCATCACCTGCGCTTCCTCGCGATGCTGCAGGCTCTGGTCGTAACGTTTCGCTTCGTGCTCTTCGTTGCCGAAATACTTCACCGTTTCGTAGTTCAGCAGCGAATCGACCGCGCGCTCGTTGGCGCGGGTATCGGCTTCTACCGCGGCGCGGTAATAGCGCGTGCGCCATTCGGTAATCATGAAGGTGAAGATCATGTAGGCGATCAAGGTCGCGATGACGATCGCCGCGAAGCCCCAGTCGTACATCCACACCAGCACGCCGGTGACCAGCACGATCTCAAACAGCGTCGGTAGGATGGTGTAGATCATCCAGTCGAGCAGGTCGGAGATGGCGGAACCGCCGCGCTCGATGTCGCGGGCGACGCCGCCGGTGCGGCGGGCCAGATGGAAGCGGAGCGACAGCGCGTGCAGATGACGGAACACCTGCAATGTCACCCGCCGCGAGACCCGCGCCATCACCCGCGCAAATACGATCTGGCGCACTTCCGCGAGCAGGGTCATGCTGACGCGCGAGGCCCCGTAGGCCAGCAGCAGCGCCACCGGCATCACCAGCACGGCCGCGGCATCGCCCTTGTCGAGCGCGCCGATATCCAGCGCATCCACCAGTTTCTTCAGCACCAGTGGCACCGCCAGACCGGCCACCTTGCCGGCGACCACCAGCGCCAGCGCCAGCAGGATGCGGGTCATGAACGGACGCAGATACGGCACCAGCTCGCGCAGAATCTGGCTTTCGCTGCGCGCGTTGGCGACCTTGGCCGCGGTCAGCGGCATCTGTTCCGGCGATTCGGGGGATTGCGGGTCGACGGATGCGGCGGGTGGCGTGATCATCGCGGCATGATGGGGCCGTAGGGCGCGGAATCAAAGCCGCCAATCAACGCCAGAATCCCGGGCGATCAGGGCTTTTTTGCGCCTGCGGTCCGGCCATGCTTCACTGTCGCGCATGGCCGTCTATGTCGACAACGCAGTGTTCCAGTGGCGCGGGCGGCGCTGGGCACATCTGTTGGCTGACGATCTGGACGAACTGCATGCGTTCGCGGCACGCCTGGGCATGCCGCGGCGCGCGTTCCAGGACAAACGCAGCGGCGCGCATTACGACATCGACAGTGTGATGCGTGAAACGGCATTGCGCCTTGGCGCTGAACCGGTATCGCGGCTGCAGGATCGCGGGCGCATGCGTGCGATCATCGCCAACGCGCGGCGGCAGTGGAGTGGTTATGTCGCCGGTGCAGTTGCCGACGCAACCGACGGCGCCATCGATGCCTCCTGATCGTCGATGATGGTGTCATCACGCACCTTGGAGAACCCGATGTCCACTTTCGATCTGTCGCCGCCGGGCGACGCGCAACGCGAAACCCTGGCCGCTGCGCTGTCGCCGGAGGAACGCCGCGTGCTGCTGACTCACGGCACCGAAGCGCCGTTCTGCGGCGTGTTCCTCGACAACAAGCGCGAGGGCGTCTACGTCTGTCGTTTCTGCGGGCTGCCGCTGTTCCGCTCGAATGCCAAATTCGATTCCGGCACCGGCTGGCCGAGTTTCTTCGCGCCGTACGACGAGGCCCACATCGGCCGCATCCGCGACGCGAGCTACGGCATGGTGCGGGTCGAGATCGTCTGCAAGCGCTGCAGCAGCCACCTGGGCCACGTGTTCCCGGATGGCCCGCCGCCCACCGGTGAGCGCCATTGCATGAATTCGGTGTCGCTGGGCTTCGTTGGCGCTGGCGACGCCCTGCCCGATCCGTTGGCGCGCGGCGAACGCGTGACCTGAGCATGGCCGGGTAGGCCGGCGCCGGGCGATTGCGTATCCTTGCCGTCTTTCGCAGCCCGGCTCCATCGCCATGACCGACACGCTTCCCGACCGCCTCAGCAACGATCCGCGCAGCCCGTTCTACGACGCCGACCTGCTGGAACGCGGTATCGGCATCCGCTTCAACGGCGTGGACCGCAACAACGTCGAGGAATACTGCGTCAGCGAAGGCTGGGTGCGGGTGATTGCCGGCAAGGCGCTGGACCGCCGCGGCCAGCCGATGACGATGAAGCTCAAGGGGACGGTCGAACCTTACCTGCGCGCCGCCGAAGCGGAATAAGTCCAGCGGAGCGGTGGCGGGATCTGCTGTTATCGCAGTGCTCGCGGTAAGCAGATCCCTCCTCGGGCTTCGCCCTCGTTCGGGATGACAGGTTTTTTCCGGATCTGGATTTCCAGCAGACTTCCCAACGGACGCCTGGACCGGAGCCTTTACTTCGCGGCCGCGCCGCCAAGATGGCGGGACAGGAACGCGAGCAGCTTGGTGTAGAACTCGCGCTGATGCGGTTCGGTGTAGAAGCCGTGCCCCTCGTTCGGGAAGTACAGGCTTTCCACCGGCACGCCGGCTTTCTTCAGTGCCTTCTCCATCTGCTCGGTGTGCTCCACCGGCGCGCGCAGGTCCTTGCCGCCTGCGGCGAGGAACACCGGCACCTTGATGCGGTGCGCCAGCGCGGTTGGCGAGACCGCGGCCATGTCGTCGCGATCGCCCAGCCAGTCGTTCGCCCAGTTGCGCATCGCGCGCGCCGCACGGGCATCGTCCTTGTGCATCTTCTCCAGGTTGTAGACGCCGACGTAACCGGCGGCGCAGCGGTAGAGGTCGGGTTCTTTGGCCGCGCCCATCAGCGCCGCATAGCCGCCGTAGCTGGCGCCGTAGATGCAGATGCGCTGCGGATCGGCGATGCGCTGGGCGATGGCCCAACGGGTGGCGTCGGTGAGGTCGTCCTGCAGCTGGCCGCCCCATTCGCGCGCGCCGGCCTGATGGAAACTGCGGCCGTAATTGCCCGAACCGCGGTAATTCACACGCAGCACCGCATAACCGGCGGCGGCGAGCATCTGGGTTTCGGTGTCGTAGCTCCACTCGTCGAAAATGCCGAACGGGCCGCCGTGCGGCAGCAGCACCATCGGCTGCGGCGCACCCGCGTCCTTGCCCACCGGCAGGGTGAGATAGCCTTGCAGCTTCAGACCGTCGCGCGCCGCGATCTCGACGCTGCGGGTGGGCGGAAGATCGGCGGGCTTGAACCAGCTTTTGCGGCTGAACACCAGATCGACCTGCTTTTTCGCGGTGTCGAACAGGTAGAAATCGCCGGGGTTGCGGTCGCTCCACACCTGCACCAGCAGCAGCTTGCCGTCCTTGGTCGCGGAGGTAACCGCGACCGCGCTGTCGGGGAAGGCTTTCTCCAATTGGCGATAGAGCTTCGCGGTGGGCGACTGCGGATCGAAGAACCGCGTGCGCACGCGCTCGTGCATGAAGCTCACGCCGACCGGCACATCACTGTCGACGGCAGCCACATACGCGTATGGATCGACGACGGGATCAACAAGCACTTCCTTGCGTTCGCCGGTCGCCGGATTCCAGGCCACGATCGCATCGGGCCCGGTCTTGCGCTCGGTCTGCAGGTATGCGGTCAGGCCATCGGCCGAAAAACCGAATGCGCGCTCGACGACACCACTGACCGATTCGTCGTTGATCAGCACCCAGTCCGCGCCCTGCTTCTCGCGGTAGAAGAGCTTGCTGACGTTGTCGTTGCCCGCGCCGCGCGCGAACCGGGCCATTCCGGTGCGGTCGATGGTGAAGCGCGCGTTGCGCACCGGCGCCGACGACACCGCCCTGCGCCGGCCGTCGTAGACATCCATCCTTTCCAGCACCGTTTCCGGATTCTCGCCGTATGCCACCGCGGTGATGAGGACGTAGCGATCGTCATCGGGCAGGTCGTCGTGCATCAGCGTGTAGGTGTCGGCATAGCGGTGGGTGAGCCAGGCGCCGCGCTTGCCGTCGACATTGACGGCGATGAGTTCGCCGGTCGGGCTGGGCACGTCGTTGCGGCCGATCTTTTCGGCCACGCTGGCCATCACCCGCTCGTCGTTTACCCACCAGAAGTCGTCGACGATCGCGTTTTCGCCGATCTGCAGCTTGGCGGTGACGGCCTTGTCGCTGCGCCGCAGCACCGCCAGGATGGTGCGGTCCTCCAGCGGCACCGTCGCGGCGTAGTACTCCCCGGTGGGCGAAATCTTGATGTCCTGATAGCCGTCCCTGCGCAGGAACGGGGTGAGATCGACCATCCCGGGGGCGCCCGGTCCGGCGCCGACCTGCTGCTGATCGACGCGAGCCGTATCGGCCATAGCGGTCGCGTCCTGCGCCGATACCGGAACCGACGCATACAACAATATTGCGCAACACCAGAACCACAATCCAGACGCTTTCATGATTTGTCCGCCCCTGCACGGAACCCGTATCGCATCAGGATACGCGAGCCGCCCCGGACGCCAACGGGCCGGCAATACCGGCCCGTCAGGAGACACATACGCAAAGGATCAAGTGCGGTCGGTCAGCGACGCCCGGGAGGATCCGCCGCGAACCCGTTTGGGAACGCCTGCGGCTGACCGGGACGATAACGGTCGTAGCGGCTGGGCCGCGCCATCACGCCCATCGCCACCAGGTTATCGATGTCCTCATAGCGCAGCTGCAGCACCTGCGCAGGCGTACGCGAGGCGCGGACGAAGTCGGTACGGCTGACCGGCGACCACTCGCGCGCGCCGTGGCCGGTGCCGATGCTCTGGGCCGGCGCTCCGCCGCCGTATGAGGAATCCGCAGCGGCTTCGGACGCCCGGCGCGAAGCCTGCGGCGCAGCAGGCGCGGCCTTGCCCTCGGCGCGGCCGGCTTGGCCGCGGTAGCGATCGCTGCGTTCGTAGTCGCGATCGTAATTGCGATCGTCGCGGCCGATCGGCGCCGGCTCGTAGTACGGCTGCGGCTGGGCGCGTTCGCGGAACACCGCCACCCCGATCACGCCCACGTTGTCAGGACGGCCGGTGCGCGCGGCATAGCTGTCGGGCAGGTCGGTGAAATAGAACTGGGCCACATCCTGCCAGGATTTGCGCCAGCCGGTGATCTCGGTGCTCTGCCACGGGCCCAGCACGTAGCCGGTCTGGCCGGCGGCAGCGGTGTCGCCGCTGATCGCATTCACGCCGTCCACCGACAGCACCACCAGCACGCGCTCGCCGGTGGTGTTAGTCATGCGCACGCTGTAGCGGTCACCGGGAATGCCGGGCACCCAGTTTTGGCCGCGATGACGGTATTCGGGCAGGCGCTCGCCGGTATCGCGATTGACGATATCGACATCGACCAGCGGTTGCGCCGACAGCGGGCTGCAGGCGGTGGCGGCGATCAGGGCGGCGGACAGCAGCAGGACGGTAGGGCGCAACATGACGGGCTCCGTGGTGGTGGTCCGGTGTGGACACTGACCTTCAACGCGCCGTGTCCGGGAATGGGGTTTGGCACCCTCGACGGAATTGCGCGACCACACCGTGGCACCGGCGCCGGATTCAGCCGCGGGTAAACTAGCCGGCCTGCTTCCCACGTACCCCCGCGCCCCATGACCGTCACCCGCGTCCTTACCGGCATCACTACCTCGGGCATCCCGCACCTGGGCAACTACGTCGGCGCGATCCGCCCCACGGTGGCCGCCAGCCGCACCGCCGGCACCCAGAACTTCTATTTCCTGGCCGATCTGCACGCACTCATCAAAGTTCAGGACCCCGCCAGGGTCCAGCGTTCGACCCTGGAAATCGCCGTCAGCTGGCTGGCCTGCGGCCTGGAGCCGGACAACGACCGCGTCTGGCTTTACCGCCAGAGTGAGATCGTCGAGATTCCGGAACTCACCTGGTTCCTCACCTGCGTCGCCGGCAAGGGCATCCTCAATCGCGCCCACGCCTACAAGGCCAGCGTCGACAAAAACCGCGCCGACGGCGAGGACGACGACAACGGCATCACCGCCGGCCTGTTCATGTATCCGGTGCTGATGGCGGCCGACATCCTGGTGTTCAACGCGCACAAGGTGCCGGTGGGCCGCGACCAGATCCAGCACATCGAAATGGCGCGCGATTTCGCCCAGCGCTTCAATCATCTGTACGGCGATCATCTGGTGCTGCCCGAAGCGATGATCGAAGAGCATGTCGCCACCCTGCCCGGCCTGGACGGCCGCAAGATGTCGAAGAGCTACGACAACACCATTCCGCTGTTCTGCACGCGCGAAGAGCTGAAAAAGCTGATCTTCTCGATCGTCACCGACTCGCGCGCGCCGGGCGAAGCCAAGGACACCGAAGGCTCCGCACTGTTCCAGCTCTACCAGGCCTTCGCCAGCGTCGACGAAACCGCGGCGATGCGCGACGCCTTCGCGCAGGGCATCGGCTGGGGCGACGCGAAGCAGAAGTTGTTCGAGCGCATCGACGCCGAACTCTCGCCGATGCGGGAACGCTATAACGCTCTGATGCAGCAGCCGCAGCGGATCGAAGCGATGCTGCGCGAAGGCGCGCAGGTCGCCCGCGAACGCCATGGGCAGCCGCTGATGCGGCGGCTGCGGGAGACGGTGGGGTTGCGGGATTTGTCGAAAACAGATGAAAAAACTCAGCCTACTGAAAAAGCAAAAACCTCACTCCCGCAATTCAAACAATACCGAGAAGCAGACGGAAAATTCTATTTCAAGCTGATCGACGGAGAAGGCAACCTCCTTGTCCAGAGCACTGGATTCTCCTCTCCTCAAGAGGCTGGGCGAATAATCGCTTTTTACACCCAGAATTGGTTCAATCTCGCAGATAACGAACCTCGAATTGCGAATGGCGCTTATTTCGCCACAAGATCAGGTTCTGGCGAAGAACTTGCTTACTTCTTTATTCCAAAGGAAGAAGCTGCAGGGATTCTTCGATCTATATCTGAATCAAAGAAAATAAAAGTTTGAATTTTTTATCAGCTGTCCTTGCGAGCAGATAACAACCAAAGTCACTGAATCCCGGCTTTCGCCGGGATGACGCTCAAAAGCGATGCACGCAGCTCCCGATGAGCATTGCCGTAGATCGTCGCGACTTGCGTCGCTCCCACAAACGCGGGTTTCCGGCAGCACGCGAAGCGCGCTGATCTGCTGCTGCCTTTGCGCGTAGCGCGGGGGTAGTTGGGAGGGGCGAAACTGCGACCAAAGATGAGGATACTCAGCTGCGGCGACGATCGTTACTGATCCCGATCATCTGCAAGCCAGCGCCTGAAACGGATCACCTGCCATGCTTCCAGACCCGAGTGGCGACGCACAGGGATGTGCGTCGTGTTCCGACCGAGCCAAGGATTGGCGAGTCGGAACATCCCGGCCGTATTGGCTTGGCAGATGTGATTCGTCGGGGAAGGCCTTTTTCTTGGGTTCGTTTCTTTGACTCGCGCTGTGCGCTCGCCCCTTCGAGGCCGGCTCCGCCGTTCGGTCGCGCTTCGCGCGCCTTGTGGGCCAGCAAAAGCAATGAACCGGCCGCGCAGCGGACGAACGCTGTTGGCATAAGTCGGATGCAAGCATCGAAGTAAGACGGCGGATCCCCGCGTCCGCCGAGATGACGATCACAAGCGATGCGCGCCTTTCGTTGAAGCGTGTCGCAGATCGTCGCGACTTGCGTCGCTCCCACAAGGGCACAGCTGAGATCATCGCGACTGCTATCGCTATACAAATGACTGGGTGCAATCCCGCAGAACGGCTAAAATGGACGGATGAATTCTGCCGTCGAACTCAATCTCGCCCTGATCCTGTTCCTGCCGTGGTTCCTGATCCTCGGCGTGCTGTATTGGGTCTACCCGCGCCAGCCGCGTCACGCCGCGCGGGTGCTGTTCGATATCGCGGCGCTGGCGCTGTCGGTGGTGGCGTTCGTGTGGAGCATTCACTGGTCGCACGCCAACGCGGATATGCGCTACGGCCGGATGTGGCCGCAGGTGCTGGCCACCGCGCTGGGTTACGGTGTGTGGCTGGGCGTGATGACACTGGCGTTCTTCGTCCGCCGCGGCTGGCTACGCCGCCGCGCGCAGGGCTAATTCATACGGGCATGATTCACACAGAGCTGATTCACATGGTTCTGATTCACACGGGGCTGAGCCGGCCGCTCCTCACCAAGCGTTCGGGCAGCGCCGCGCTCCGGGTGTTTCATAGGCATTACGCAGAAGCGCTGGCCGGTGGGGCCTGCATCACGCACAAGGTGTGGACATAATCCACGCGCTTAGCGCCGAGGGCTATGAAAAAATGCTCGGGGCTCAAGCCCCTCCTACGCAAGCAGACCCATCGAATTCAAATGAATTCAAAAATATTCGAGCCGCATCAATCACTGCATTGGACTGATTGGATTGGACTGATTGGATCGGACTGATTGGATCAGACTGATCGGATCAGACCGAATCCCACCACATCAGGAAATCGTGCCACAGGCGCTTGAAGAAGCCGGCTTCGGCCACGCCTTCCAGCGCGATCAGCGGTGCTTCCATCACCACCTTGCCGTCCAGCATCACCCGCACCATGCCGATTTTCTGTCCGCCCTTGATCGGCGCGACTAAGGTTTTTGGCACATCCATCAGCGGCTTGAGTTCGGCATAACGGCCGCGCGCGGTGCTCACCAGCAGCGGTTCTTCTAGGCCGAGTTTCACGACGTCGGCCGTGCCCTTCCAGACCTTGTGGCTGGCGATGGCCGCGTCGCCCTGGTATAGGCGGTGGGTTTCGTGGAAGCGGAAGCCCCAGTTGAGCAGGGCCAGCGAATCCACCGCGCGTTCTTCCTCGCTCTTGGCCTGCATGACCACGCTGATCAGGCGCTGGTCGCCGCGCTTGGCCGAGGACATCAGGCAATAGCCGGCGCCGGAGTGATGGCCGGTCTTGATGCCGTCCACCGAGTCGTCGCGCCACAGCAGCAGGTTGCGGTTGCGCTGGGTGATCGGGCCGACGGTGAATTCGCGCACCCGGTTGAAGGCGTACTGGCCGGGGAAATCGCGGATCAGCGCGCGACCCAGCAGGGCCAGATCGCGCGCAGTGGAGTAATGGCCTTCCGCCGACAGGCCGGTGGCGTTGACGAAATTGGTGTTCTTCAAGCCGATGCGTTTGGCGTAATCGTTCATCAGGGGGGCGAACGCGGCCTCGCTGCCGGCGATGTGCTCGGCCAGGGCGATCGCGGCATCGTTGCCGGACTGGATGACCATGCCCATTTCCATCTGCTCCAGCGGCGCGGTCTTGTTGACCTCGAACCCGCTGTAACTACCGTCGGTGCCGGCGCCGCCGGTGCGCCAAGCGTTCTCGCTCATCATCACCTGGTCGGTGGATTTGATCCGCTTGGCCTGCAGTTCCGCGGCGATGACATATGAGGTCATGACCTTGGTGATGCTGGCCGGCTCCAGGCGCAGGTCGATGTTCTCGCCGGCCAGCACCTTGCCGGTGGCGTCGTCCATTACCAGCCAAGCCTTGGCGGTGACCGGCGTGGGCGCGTCGGGAATGACCAGCGGCGGCGGCGCGGGCTTCGCTGCCGCGGTTGCGGCGGCCGGCGTCTGCGCCAGTGGCGTTTGCGCCAGCGGCGTTTGCGCTAAGACCAGACCCGTCATCCCCACTGCGCACGCGGTCGCCAACCACACGCGTACCACCCCCTGTCGCAACGCACCCAACGTCTTCATTGAAAGCTGTACTCCGGAAAAAACGGCCGCGCGGCCGTCGAAAGAACAAACGATTGAAAGATCTGCCAGCCGCTTATTTTGAAGCAAGTGGCGAAAGATTCCGATAAGCGGGCCGCGATTGCGGCGAATCGCCGCCAACCGCGCCGTCAGCCGCGATATGGACGGATGTATCGGCGCATGATCATTCGCGCATGATCATTCATGCATGTTCATTCGCGCACGATCTGCGCCGACGCGAAGCCCAGATCGGCCGCGCGTGCGGAAAGTTCCTGCACCCGCGCCGCCGGCACCGGGCCGATGCGCAGGCGCCACACCGGCTGACCGTTCACCGTGGCCTCGTCGATCCGCAGCGCGTCGACGCCGCCAGCATGCAGCGTGTCGCGGGCGCGCTCGGCGTTGTCGCGGGCCGTGAACGAGGCCAGCTGCAGCAGCACGTCGCCTGTCTTGTCGATCATGCCGGCGCGCGCCACTTGGGTGGACGACGGCGATTCGGCGGGCAGCACGGCCGTGGCCGGCGGGGTGACCGGCGCGATGTCGATCACCTGCTTGCCGGCATCGGGTTTATCGACGCCTGGCTTGCCGGCGAAGCGGATGCCCTGCGCCTGCATCCAGCGCTCGAATTCATCTGCCGACACCGAGTTGTCCGCCACCGTCGCCACGGCCGGCGCTTCGATACGCGCGGTGCGCTCATCGGGGCGTCCGCCACGGTTGTCGGCGGGGGTCAGCGCGCGGACTTCAACCTTGGCCGTGCCCTGCTTGGTAAACCCGAGTTTGGTCGCGGCCGCAAAGCTGAGGTCGATCACGCGGCCGGCGTGGAAAGGGCCGCGGTCGTTTACCCGCACCACCACCGACTTGCCGTTGGCGAGATTGGTGACCCGCACATAACTCGGCAGCGGCAGCGATTTATGCGCTGCGCTGAAGGCGTACATGTCGTACACCTCCTGGTTCGAGGTCAGGCGGCCGTGGAACTTTTTGCCGTAATACGACGCCAGGCCTTCCTCGACGTAACCTTCGGCGGCGTCGAGCACGCGATACGGCTTGCCGAGCACGGCGTAGTTCCGATTGCCCACGCGCGAACGCGGCTCGTCCTTCACTTCGGGTTCGGGGATGGCGTCGACGTCGACGATCTCGTCCGGCACGCTGTCCTGGATGTGCGGCGCGTACAGGCCGCCGGCGACGTAATCGCCGCGCTTGCTGGGATCTTCCACCGCCGGCGCGTAGGGCGACCGCTTCGGCCCGTGCCCGTGCCCGTGATCGCGGCGGGCGTGATCGCCGTGGTTGGCCGGTGCGGGCGTGCGCTCGGCCTGCGGCGGCGCGGATTTCTTCGGCGCGGTGCCGCAGGCGGTGAGAGCCGACAGGGCGATGGCCAGCGCGACGAGGCGCGGCGCGGAACTCACGGCCGCGCTCCGGCGCGAATCTCCTGCGCCAGCTGATGCACCGCCAGCGCGTACATCGGCGAGCGGTTGTAGCGGGTGATGACGTAGTAATTGCGATAGCCCAGCCAATGCT
Organism: Lysobacter sp.; assembly: GCA_043765595.1. GTDB lineage: Bacteria > Pseudomonadota > Gammaproteobacteria > Xanthomonadales > Xanthomonadaceae > Lysobacter_I. Next base: position 29,186 of record JAYUIZ010000118.1, read on the forward strand.
CGCGACCGGCGGCGCCGTCCAGATTCACCACGGTGGCGCCTTCACTGGCGGTATCGCCCGGGGCAGGCTCGCCGGCCAGCGGCCGGTAGCCGCGCGCGGCCAGCGCCGTCAGCGGATGCACCGGCTCAAGGTTTTCGGGCACGAATTCGGCCTGCTTCGCATCGAACTGCGCGCGCGCCACCACCGGGCCGCCGGCCTGCCAGCCGTGGATCACAAAATAATTGGCGATCGACGCGAACACGTCGGGCTTGTGGGTGAGCAGGTCGCGGCGGCCGTCGCGGTCGCCGTCCTTCGCCCACAGCCGGTAGCTGGACGGCATGAACTGGCCCATGCCCATCGCACCGGCATAGCTGCCCTTGAGCGCCGGCAGATCCAGCTGCGGCTCCTGCGCGGTCAGCGCGAACAGCTGCGCCAGTTCCCCGGCGAAGAACGGCGCGCGCTTGGGATGATCGAACGCCAGCGTGTACAGCGCGTCCAGCACCCGGTAGCTGCCGGTGTTGCGGCCGTACGATGTCTCGACGCCGATGATCGCGACGATATATTCGGCCGGCACCCCGGTCTGCGCCGAGACCAGGTCCAGCGCTTCGCGGTTCTCGGCGTAGAACGCCCGGCCGCCGTCGATGCGCGCGGGGGTGAGGAAAATATTGCGGTAGTCGCGCCAGGGTTTCACCGCCTCGGCCGGGCGGGTGATGGCGTCGATGATGCCCTGCTTGTAGACGGCCTGCGCCAGCGTGTCGCGGATGCGCTGCGGTTCGACGCCGTAGGTCGTCGCGGTGTAATCGACGAAGGCGGCGATGCGCTGTTCGCGGGGAATCGCCGGGTCGGTGACCGCCGGCGGCGCTACCGGGCGTTCCGGCGGCTGCGGGACTTTCGGCAGCAACATCTCGGCAGGTGCGGTCGGTGCTGCCGTGGGCTCCGGGGCGGCAACGAGGGCCGCGGGCTTTGGAGGCGGGGACTGGGTGGCGCAGGCCGCGAGCGCAAGGCTCAGAATGGCGACGGAGGCGCGGGGGAAGGCACTATGAATCAAGGGCTTACGCCTCGTTTTATCGATCAACGGCGAAGGGTAACACGCGTCCGCAGAGGGACGGGGGGTCACGAAGGCCCGGAACGGCACCGCGATTCAGCCGACGACGGCCTGCAATTCAACGCATCAGCCACTGAACGATAGCGCTCAATGCGGGCGCGAATGCAGCCGTCGGGTCGCCCAGCAGGAAGATCAGCGTCATAGAGACGCAGATCGCTAGCCCCAGGCATAGGCGCCGGCGTTCGAGCAAGCGGACGGCTTCCAGACGAAGCGCATCCTGTTTGAAAGGACCAAAGGGGTTGTTGGAATGGATCATGGCTATCTCACATAAGTTGTTGAGGTGGGTCATGGAGGGTTGCGATCACGTGTTTCACACAAGGCCAAGATGCCGGGTACTGCCGGTCCCAGCCTCTTGCGGGATTTCCGATGGAACACGGATACAACAAGAGGCCGGAATCACGGCCTGACGAGACGTCATGCGATTGATTGCCGAAAGATACGGGCAGAAGTTAGGGTGGCCCGAGGCGATTGCCGGGTAAAGCGCGACAAGGTGTCTTACGCGCCTAGACACTCTCATGAAGGCTGATGCCTAAAGAAAGGTACGGAAGGAGTTTTGGTTCTTCTTGTCGTATGTGTACCGATTCAATTTACAGACCCTCTTGGGGCCCCCGCTTGGCCGCCAGCGAAGGTCAAGCAGGTCCCTCGCTGGCGCTCGGGATGACAGAATTCGAGCCCGCTCCACCATCCCATGGCTTCCGGCGTTGCTTTTCCGACCCCGACCCCGGACGCTAGCCCGTCCGATCTCCCGACCCTGGTCGCACATGCCCCACACCATCACCACCACCGAAATCTTCCTGATCGCGATGGCCATCATCTTCGCGGTGCCGTATCTGATCTGGCGGCTGGGGCGCACCGAATATTTCGCGCCGCTGGTGGTGGTGCAGATCATCACCGGCATTCTGCTGGGGCCGGGCGTGCTGGGCGCGGCGTTTCCCGACTACTACGGTTTCGTGTTCAACAAGGACGTGGTGAACGCGCTCAACGGGGTCGCCTGGTGGGCGGTGATGCTGTTCGTGTGCATCGCCGGGATCGAGCTGGACCTGCGCAAGGCCTGGGAACACCGTCGCGAAAGCACCATCACCGCCGGGCTGGCGCTGGGCATGCCGCTGCTGTTCGGCTCAGTGGTGGCGGTAGGCATGCTGGGCTTCGACGGCTGGATCGGGCCCAAGGGCCTGACCTGGCAGTTCGTGGTCGGCGTGGGCATGGCCTGCGCGGTGACTGCGCTGCCGATCCTGATCCTGCTGATGGAGAAACTGCAGATCCTGCGCCAGCCCATCGGCCAGCGGATCCTGCGCTACGCCAGCATCGACGACATCGCGATCTGGGGCGTGCTGGCGCTGGTGCTGATGGACTGGGTGCGGATCGGCCGGCAGGCGGGCTTCCTGATCGCGTTCGCGGTGGCCTGCGTGCTGTTCCGCAAACTGATGCGCCGGCTGCAGGAGCGCGACCGCTGGTACGTCATGCTGATCTGGCTGTCCGTCTGCGCGTTCGGCGCCGACTGGGCGGGCCTGCATTTCATGGTCGGCGCGTTCCTGGCCGGGGTGGTGATCGACACCGACTGGTTCGAGCAGGAACACATGGACCAGCTGCGCCATCACGTGCTGCTGGTGATGATGCCGGTGTTCTTCCTCAGCACCGGCCTGAAAACCGGGTGGAGCGTGGGCGGCGCAACCGTGTTCATCGCCGCGGGCGCGCTGCTGGTGGCGCAACTGGCCGGCAAACTTGCCGGCGTGCATCTGGCCGGGCGCATCCTGAAGTGGCAGCCGGGCGAAGCGTCGATCATCGGCTGGCTGCTGCAGACCAAGGCGCTGATCATGATCATTTTCGCCAATGTGCTGCTGGACAAGGGCATCATCACCAGCGCCACCTTCACCGCGCTGCTGCTGATGGCGATCGCCAGCACCATGCTGACGGTGCCGATGGTGGCGCCCAAGCTCAAGCGCATGCAGGCGCTGCTGTCGCGCAGCTCCTGAACATCCATATTCCGATTCCGATTCAAATGGCACTTACATAAGCGCAGCATCCAGATTTTCGTCATTCCCGCGCAGGCGGAAATCCAGTGACTTCAGGCCTTTTCGACCAAGCAAAGGCGCTGGATCCCCTACTCCGCGGGGATGACGGGGCTTAAGTCAGTGCCATTCGATACAGATTCCGATACAAATCGGGATCCGGATCCCGTACCCGTCCCGCCATTCCCGAGGAACGCGCATGACCTTCTCTCTCCGTCTCCCGCTGGTGTCTGCACTGATCTTCACGATGATAATGGCGATGACGATCGTGCCCGCTACCGCCGATGCCGCCGAACGGGTGCGCTGGCCCATCGCGTGGAAAGCCGGCGATGTCGCGCGCTACGACAGCGAATCGCTGGTCCGCGAGACCGCGGACGGCGCAACCAGCGTGCGTCGCGTCACCGACCGCACCGCGATCCGCACCGTCGAAGCCGACGGCAGCGGCTATGCGCTTGCCTGGACCACGCAGGACAGCCGGGTGGAAGCGGTGGAGGGCGACCGCGGCATGATCGACATGCTCGCGCCGATGCTGGACGAACTGGACGGCGTCGAGGTGGTGGTGGAACTGGACCGCAACGGCCATTACCGCCGCGTACGCAACCTCGATGCGGTGGTGACCAAGGTCCGCGCAGCGATGCTGCCGGTCTTTGCCGCCAACCTGCAGAAGATGTTCGATGACGCCGACCCGAAACTGGCGAAGGCCGATCACGACGCGCGGCTAACGCTGGCCAAGAACAATCTGCAAGCGTCGATCGACAGCATCGTCACCACGGGCAGCGTCGAGGCGATGTCCAGCGCGCAGGCGAAGGCGATCACCGCGTTCGTCGGCAAGCCGCTCACGGTCGGCAAGCGCTATCGCGACGACGCGCCGATGGAATCGCCGCGGGAAGGCCTGCCACTGCAGGCCAGCCGCGAATACGTGCTGAGCCTGGTCGACGGCGATCCGGCGCTGGCGCGCATCCGCTGGACCCGCACCCTGGATCCGCGCGGCGACGCGAAGATGCTGTGGATGCTGGTGAACGAACTCGTCGGCGAAGACGCACCTGCAGCGCGCGAAAAACGTCCCACCGGCCTGGAACTGAGCGAGGAAGGCATGGTGGTGTTCAATCGCGAGACCGGCGCGGTCGAGATGCTGGAAACGATCGAGATCAGCCGCTACGCGAAGGCGCACGACGAGCACGAACGCTACCGGATGCGCCGCATCGGCAGCGCGCGCACCTGGGTGCAGGAAGACGCCGCAGCGAAGCGCTGAGCCGATCGATCCATGCCGGCATCGGCATGCTGCTCAGCGCCGCTCTTCATTACTGCTGTTCAACGGCGATAACGCAGCAACCGCCCGCGATACGGCGCGCGTTCGCCCTCGTCGAAGGCGCAGCGGCTCGCGTCGACGCTGTAGTCCTGATCGTGCAGCGCGCGGCTCAGCAGATTGCCGAAGCCGCGCCCCGGGTCGGTGATCATGATTTCCGCACCTGCGCGCGCATGGCGATGCAGTAATGCGGCCAACTGCCCCACATGCTGGCGTTCGTACAGCACATCACTGCCGATGATCAGATCGAAACGGCCCAGCGGCGCATCGTCGATGAGCCACGGCAGGTCACGATAGGCGACGACCGGCAGGCCGTTGCGCGCGGCGTTATCGCGCAGGAAATGTTCGACCAGCGGGTGATGATCGCTGGCGGTGATGTTCGCGCACCGCCGCTGCAGCACCAGACTCGCCAGCCCCAGGCCGCAGCCGACTTCGAGGATGCGTTTGCCGGCGATGTCGAACACTGCCATCGCTCCGGCCAGCACCCGACCGGCCGGCCACAGCTGCCCGAACAGGCTCCACTGCGCCGAACCGATGCCGACCCGTTCGGCCAGACCGTCCGGATCGGCGTATTGCTGGCGGTCGGCCAGCGCGCGGATGCGGTAGTCGTGGCCGCCGAGCTTGAGATCGATGATCCGGGTGCGGTATCCCGCACCGATGCCGTCATCGGGGATGCTGTCGCCGGGCATGCGCGCTCCATCGGCCGATCCACGCGGTGGCGGCGACCCTGGGAAATGAGGAGCGGAACGGGCGACGGTGGAAACCGGCCGGGCGTGACGCGGACATGCCCGAAACGTACGCCGGACCCGATCATCGTACGGCGTTACAAAGGCTTCAGGGGTCGGGCACGTAGAATGCCGCCCATGCGTTGCCTGCCCACCCTGCTCTGCCTGCTGCTGTGCCTGCCGATCTGCGTGCAGGCGCGCACCGTCTACCGCTGCGTGCGCGACGGCACCGTCAGCCTGTCCACCGCGCCAGAACCCGGCTCGAAGTGCGAGCCGAAGCAGATCGACGACAACGCCGTACAGACCCCGAACCTCTGGGGCGAGATGGGCGTCTTCAGCGGCACCCTTTACCAACGCGAGCAGGACGGCAAACCGGTGTACGGCACCCGCAACCTGCCCGGGTCGCAGGTGTATCTGCGCTTCACCGTGGCAACGCCGCCCGGCGAACCCGCGCACGAAGGCCTGGGCAAGGTGGACACGCCCAAGCTCGACCGCCATGCGCCGCTGTTCAAGGCCACCGCGAAGAAGACCGGCGTGGACGACGCCTGGCTGCGCGCCATCGCGCACGCTGAAAGCGGTTTCGACGAGAAGGCGCTGTCGCCCAAGGGCGCGCAGGGCGTGATGCAGCTCATGCCGGCGACCGCGGCGGAGTACGGAGTGAAGGACGCGTTCTCGCCAGCGGATTCGATCGACGGCGGCGCCCGCTATTTCAAGATGCTGCTCAAGCGCTTCAAGAACGATCCCATCCTTGCCATCGCCGCCTACAACGCCGGCATGGGCGCGGTCGCGCGCTACAACGGCGTGCCGCCGTACCGGGAAACCCAGGCGTATCTGGAGAAGGTCCAACTGCTGTATCGCGCCTACAAAGCCGCGCTGTCGCCGCCGCCGCTGCGCCCGGCCGACGCGGTGCCCACGACCGATAAACTGCGTACCACCCTGCCATAGACGATCCAAAGCCACTCCGCCCGGCTTATCGCCCGCATCGACACAAGACCAAAACCCATGACCCGCACCCTGCACATGGTCGGCTTCGACGCCGACGATACCCTCTGGCGCAGCGAGGACTACTACCGCGACGCGCAGTCGGAATTCGAACGCATCGTCGGCACCTACGTTGATCTGGACGACGCCCACGACCGGCTGTACGCAGTCGAGAAGCGCAACATCGCCCTGTTCGGCTACGGCGCCAAAGGCATGACCCTGTCGATGATCGAAGCCGCGGTGGAGATCACCGGTTCGCGGATCAGTGCGCATGACGTGCATCGCATCGTCGAGCTGGGCAAGGCGGTTTTGCAGCATCCAGTCGAACTGCTGCCGGGCATCGGCGATGCGGTGGAAGCCATCGCCCGCGACCATCCGGTGGTGCTGATCACCAAGGGCGACCTGTTCCATCAAGAATCCAAGGTGCGCCAATCCGGGCTGTCCGACCTGTTCCGGCGGATCGAGATCGTCAGCGAGAAGGACGCCGCCACCTACGCCCGGCTGCTGGAGGAGTTCGGCCTGGCGCCCTCGCAGTTCGCGATGATCGGCAACTCGCTGCGCTCGGACATTCTGCCTGTGCTGGAACTCGGCGGCTGCGGCGTGCACATGCCCTATCACGTGACCTGGGCGCACGAAGCCGAAGCCGTTATGCCGTCAGCGCTGGACGCATTGGACCGGCTGCGCAGCGTCGGCTCGCCCGCGGACCTACCGGCCGCGGTACAGTCGCTGGCGGCGGGCTGAGCATCGAGTGAATCCTTTCCCCGCCACCCGGACCATTGAATCGATGTTTGAATCCTTTCCCCGCCACCCGGACCATTGAATCGATGTTCACCGGGCGCGCGGCATCGTCACATCCGACCGCACCTTCGCGGTCTTCCGGAGATCCCGCCATGTCGTCCCTCGCCCGCTGGCTCGCCCCCGCTGCCCTCGCCGCCGCGCTCGGCGCCGGCGTCTTCCTGCCCGCCCCGGCACACGCCGGCGACGACCGACGTTCGGACGACATGCTCCGGGTAATCGTGGATGTCGCCGATATCGCGTTCCGCAGCGGCCAGCCTTACTACCGTCACGGCGGCTTTGGCTACAACGACCGCCTGATCGTCGAACGCGACCATCGCGGCCGCCCGGTGTACTACCGCCATCTTCCGCACGACGACCGCTACCGCAACGATGATTACGGCAATGATGATTACGGCCGCGACGCTTACAGCCGCAACGGCTTCGTCCGCGACCCATACGGCCGCTACAGCCGCCAGCGCTGCGACAGCCGCGGACGCTGCCGGGTCGAGTATTACGACCCGCGCTACGACCGCAGCGGCCGCGATTACGGCTACGAAGACCGCGGCGATCGCGACGATGGCGATCGTTACTGGGACGGCCGCCGCTGGCGCGATCGCGACTGAATCTCTGCCGGCCTTACGGTCTTCCGGCCTTCCCGTCTCCCCACGCGCCGCGGCTTGCCCGCGGCGCGCTGCGTTTGGACCGCCGGCCTGCGCAACGCGCGCTTCCAGACGATCACGATTCGCCGCATCATGCGACCATCGCGTCTCAGTTCACAGGGCCACCACCATGCGCAAACTCATCGCCACATCGCTGCTCGCGTTCGGCCTGGCCGCCGGCAGCGCGCAGGCCCAGGACTTCACCTTCGGCTGGAACCCGCGCAGCGGTGACGTGTGGGTGGACACTTGGCTGGGCGACATGAACCGCTACGGCGGCCGCTACCGCGACCCGTTCGTGGACGAACTCGTGCGCTACCACGGCGCGCCGCGCGATCTGGTGGTCGAATTGCTGACCCAGCGCCGCTGGGCGCCCGGTGACGTCTACTTCGCCTGCGCCCTCGCAAAACTCGCGGGCCGGCCATGCCGCTACGTGGTGGATTTGTGGGAGCGCGACCACGGCCAGGGCTGGGGCGCGATGGCCAAACGACTCGGGATCAAACCCGGCTCGGCCGAATTCCACCGTCTCAAACGCGGCATGGTGCCGACCTACGACCGCTGGGGTCGGCTGATCGAGATCGACCGCGATCTGGAACGCGACTTCCCCGGCCGCGGCAAAGGGCCGAAACACGGCGGCGACCATCGCGACCATGGTCCGGAGCATGGCCGCAAAGGCGAAAACCACCCCGGCAACGGCGGCGGAAAAGACAAAGACAAAGACAAAGGCAAGGGCAAAGACAAGGGCAAAGACAAGGACTAAAGCCATGCCCGCGGCCGATACGATCCATCGCGGCGGTTGCCACTGCGGCCACGTCCGCTTCGAAGTCGACGCGCCCGCGACGATCGATGCGCTCGACTGCAACTGCTCGATCTGCCGGATGACCGGCTTCCTGCATCTGATCGTCCCGGCCGCACGCTTCCGTCTGCTAGCCGGCGAGGACGCGCTGGTCGAATACCGCTTCAACACCGGCATGGCGCGGCATCTGTTCTGCGGTCACTGCGGCGTGAAGGCGTTCTACGTGCCGCGCAGTCATCCCGACGGCGTCAGCGTCAATGTGCGCTGCATTGATGCCAGCACCATCGAAGACATCGCCATCTCGGCGTTCGACGATAATGACCGTGATGCCGCTACTGCGACGGTGGCGAATATTTCAAAAAACTGAGATTTTCGATTTTGCAGTTAGCTGTAGGTATGTTTTGACCAATCGCGAAAACACCACGCTGCTTCTTTCTCATGCCTTTCAAGTCTATTCATTGAGATTGGATGAATTTAAGCCCGCCACCTTGGCATGAAATCGCGATTAACGTTCAGCAGACGGATTCTGGCAGCGCCAGCTTTCAACTACCCGCATTATTTTTGCATCCAATTCAATGAAATCGACAGGGCTTCTGGTCGCAGGATTGAAATCGTAAAACAAACCAAAATCAGCGTTTTGAACAAAACGCTTGCAGGAAATAACATGACCTGATTAGTGTCGAACCTCAGTCCAAAGTCGCGTGATTTGAGACGTTGAAGGCGCAGATTGGCTCCGGTTTCCACCGGAGGCATCCCGCCATGGCCATGAACCCCATCCAGTTCCAACCCGGTCTGTCGATGACCGAGTTCATCCGCCTCTACGGCACCGAGGCCAAGTGCCGCCGGGCCTTGTATCGGACACGTTGGCCGAACGGGTTTCGCTGCCCCGCGTGCGATGATCGACGCCGATCGAGCTTCCGACGAGGCCGGCAAATCCTCTATCAGTGCCGGGCCTGTCAGCATCAGACCACCCTGATCAGCGGCACCTTGTTTGAATCGACCAAGCTGCCGCTGACCTCTTGGTTCCTGGCGACTCATCTGCTCACCGCGACCAAGACCAACTTGGCCGCACTGGAGCTCGCCCGTCATCTGGGTGTGTGTTACCGCACCGCTTGGCGGCTCAAGCACACAGTCATGCAAGCGATGACTGAGCGGGAAAACAGCCGAAAACTCAAAGGTTTCGTACAACTCGACGACGCCTACCTCGGCGGTGAACGTAACGGCGGCAAACCCGGACGTGGCTCCGAGAACAAGCAAGCGTTCCTGATTGCCGTGGAAACCGATCAGGATCATGCCCACCCGAGGTTCGCCGTGATCGAGCCGATCAAGTCCTTCGACAACGCTTCGCTGAAGGACTGGATTGCGCGACGACTGGCGCCGCAGGCGGAGGTCTACACCGATGGTCTGGCCTGCTTTCGCCGACTTGAGGACGCCGGACACGCGCATACGACGCTGGACACCGGCGGCGGCCGCGCGGCCTGCACAGAACCGGCGGCGCGCTGGGTGAACGTGGTGCTGGGCAACCTCAAGCGTGCCATCAGCGGCACTGACCACGCGATCAAACAAGCCAAATACGCCCGCCGCTATCTGGCCGAAGCGGCCTATCGTTTCAACCGCCGCTTTCGCCTGCGCGAGTTCGTGCCGCGACTTGCGCGTGCGATGACGCTCTGCGGGCCCCGCCCGGAGCGGATTCTGCGAATGGCATGCAATTTTGATCACTGAGGTTCGACGCTAATCAGGTAACATGATCAATTCGGTCAATATTATGCGAATTGGAATTTCGGCATACCGCCATGAGACGAGCCCCGCTACCGATCACGGATTCGTTGTCGCTATTATTTCTGGGTAACTGCCATATATACCAATCCTGCGAAACGCTTGGATTGCTGAGGATCGCATATCTTCCATTTTCTGAAATCTCAAGGCTAGGCACGCCTTCTACAAGAACTTGCCGATAAAAAGAATCTTCCGGGATTTTATCCCAAAGCCAATCAGTCTTACTCAAAGGCTCAATCACTCCTCCTGTGACCACTTTCGGAATTTTGCACTGATTCATGTGAGGCAAGCATCCGTGAAATGCAAACGCTCTGCCGCCAGCGACATGATTTTTTTCCCACAGCCCCCAGTCGTTCGATATCGCATGTTCTCTTGGAACGCAATAACCATTGACATCGCTTACGTCCGAACATAACTGCCCGCAACCTGTTATTGCCAAGACGATGGATAGTGAACCGATTAGAATTCGCATGAGGGGAATGCGCACCAAGTGAATGATTGATTGACTATCCATCTTCCTAACGTCCATGTCCCCAGGAAATCGCCGCCAAAAATATCTGCAGAAGCTCCATTGTTTGAAAATGCTGAATAATGAAATTCAGCAATAGCTTGCGCGTTCAAAACTATAGGATTGCTAGGAGAGGCATTTCTAGCATCTAGCGCTGCAACATGCCCTCGAACCAAAGCTTCCCCGCACAATGGCTATCACCGACAAGGCCTACTACCAAGCACTCGGTCGCCGCATCGCCGAACGCCGCAAAGTATTGGGCATCACTCAAGTGCAACTGGCCGAAGCTATCGGCGTCGCACAGCAAACAATGGCGCATTACGAGGGCGGCACCCTCCGCGTCGCCGTGGCGCTGCTCCCTCCGCTAACGCGCACGCTCGATATGACGCTCGAAGAGGTCGTCGGCGAAAAGCGCAAGTCAACCAAGAGCGGCAAGCGCGGGCCTGCGCCAAAGATCCAGCAACATCTCGAACAGATCTAAGAGCCTGTTCAAAATCTTTAAGGGCCCTATAATGGTTGGATGAGAAATCGATCTT
>JAYUIZ010000119.1:0-1039 GCA_043765595.1 Lysobacter sp.
GCAGGACCACGCTGGACGATGCGCTGTACGGCCGCGCCTACCGTGAGGTAGGTCTGAAGCGGCTGCGATCGCATCAGATCGATCTGATCGTGGTCGCCGGCTATGGACTGGGGCATGCGCTGCGCGGCCGCGGGGTCGCGACCCTGCTCAGCGTGCTGCGCGGGCCGGCGCGCGCCGCCGGCTTCGGCGAGCTGCAGTCGTTTCTGGAGCGTGGCTTCGGCGCTTACGCCAAGTTGGATGACGTGGCGGCCTTCATTGCCGACATCGAACGCAGCGAGCGGGAAATCGTCCGACGGCTGTTCACAGATCATCCGCAACCGTTCGCGCCGCTGGAGGATGTGCGCGAGCCGCGCGCGAAGCCGGCGCGCATGCGCAACAGATGATTCCGCATCAGACGGCACAAAAAATGATCAATCCTTACGACGCTCCCAAGGCGCCTGTAACCGCCAGTTCGTCGCGAGGCTTCAGCCTCCGCAACGCGGTTGTGGCGCTCCTCGCCGGAAGCATTCTGGTGCCGGCATCGATCTTTGCTGGATTTCGAGTGCTATTTGGTTCCCATGCTGATCGCGCCGGCAATCTGGTCTTCTGGTCTTCCATTCTCGTCGCGTCTGTGATCGGCGCATTCATCGCGGGGCGTTTGCCGCACCTTCCAATGTTCACTTCCGCCGTCGTTGGCATAGCGGTGGTGGTCGCGGTCTTAATTCTTGGCGTCGTCGCAATTGCGGCTTGGGCATTTGCCACGGGTGTCATATAGCTCATCGGTTCGAGCCGAACCGCCCAGTGGCGTCCCTTGCGGGCTTGATGATTTGCCAGCACGCAGTCGCTGTCCCGTTCTCGGTCGGCTTGGCGGAGGTGGTCGCTGGTTCCAGCATGCATCGCATCAAGCCGCAATCGTCGTTCCCGCGGCTTGCGATGGATCAATCCGGGCTGGGGGAGGCCCGCCCACACGCGACGCAGGGCTCCGGCTTGCATCTGAACGCGCCCACGCCCGGATCAGGTAAAGCGTTCGTTTAGTACCCGGCGGATTTCCTTTTCGATC
>JAYUIZ010000120.1:0-1039 GCA_043765595.1 Lysobacter sp.
GATCGCGATCTTCGTCGGCGGCAGCTCCGCGCGGATCGCATCGCAATGCCGGTCGAGCCACGCGAGAGATTCGACCAGACTCTTCCGCCGCTTGCGCGAGGCTGGGTCCGGCGGCCGCTTCGACACGATCTCGTGGAACACCACTTCCACCTGCGCGGCCATGGCATGCGCCAGCACCTCATGCGCGTTCATCGTCAGCGCGGTCGGCGCCTGTTCCGGCCAGGACACCCGCGCGACGCCATCGTCCACCTGTTGCGCCAGCCATCGGCAGGCGTTGAGGCAGCCCCAGATCACAGTGTCGCCCTGGCGCAGCGCAGGCAACTTCAGCGCGGGATTGCCGGCGAACACCGCCGGGTCTTCGCTCATCAGATCGTGGATGGGCTGCAGCGCGTATTCGACGCCCAGTTCGTGCGCCAGCAGCCGGACCTGGCGGGTGTAGTGCGAACTCCGGCGGCCGATGATTTCGAGATGCGACATGGGCGACGCTCCGACTGCAGCAAGACAGGGCAGCGGCGCGGATCGCCGCAGCGGGGCATTCTGCGTCATCCCCGCGCCCGCGCGCTGGGCTAAAATGCCGCTTCCGCGCAGGACGACCCCATGACCACTTCCCAGCCCAGCCAAGCCAACGCCCAGCAACGTTACGAAGTGCACCGTGGCGATCTGCCGCTGAGCTGCCCCAGCCCGTCGATGGCGCTGTGGAACTCGCATCCGCGCGTCTATTTGCCGATCGAAGCCGAAGGCGGCACGTCGACCTGCCCGTACTGCGGCGCGGTGTATGTACTTGTCGACGGCACGCTTGTCGACTGACCCAGGCAAGGCGCTGAGCCGATGCCGCGCCGCCTGACCATCGTCCAATTGCTGCCGGCGCTGCATTCGGGCGGCGTCGAACGTTCCACGCTGGAAATCGCCGACGCACTGGTCCGCGCTGGGCATCGCGCCATCGTTGTCTCGGCCGGGGGGCGGCTGGTGCCGCAGCTCGAAGCCTGCGGCGGCGAACACATCGCACTCGACATCGGCCGCAAGTCGCTGTCGAAGATCG
>JAYUIZ010000121.1:0-3079 GCA_043765595.1 Lysobacter sp.
GCGCGCGCGCAGGATCGATCAGGAACCAACCGTCGCTCTCGCTGCCCTGATAGCGGGGGTTGCGCGCCTGCAGGGTTTCAAATTCAAAGAGATCCGGGCAGTTATTTCCGTTGGCGACATAGAACTCGCGCATTGCCGCGGTCACCAGCTCGCGCGCCAGCGCATCGGTCCGCGCTATGCGTTCCGCATCGTAGGGCTGGAGCTGTTGCTGCGACTTCTGGCCGGCCTGCGCGGCTTTCGAGCGCTTGACGTAGTCCTGATAGGCCGGCAGGGCGATGGCGGCCAGAATCGCCACCAGCACCAGACCCACCACGCCAATCACGACCACAGCGATGATGCATCCGTTGCGGTTGGACGGCGGCGGCGCGGTGCCGCGCATCGGACCGGCGTGCGAAGCGGTGGCCGCGGCCGGGCGCGCGGGCACCGGCGGCGGCAGCGAGGTGTCGGGCTGTACGCCGGTGAGACCGAGCTCTTCGATCATTTTTTCGAGCGGCTGCCATTCGCGCAGCCCTTCATGCCAGGCCAGCGTCTCGCGGCTGATGCGGCGCTCGCGATACGCCGCGCGCATCGCGTCCGCGTCGAGCGGACCGATCCGGCCCTGGCCGGGTTGGTGGTAGTACCAGTCGGTCATGTATTCCCCAATCGTCTGCGTTCCGGCGCCGGTTTCCGGTCGGCCGGAGACGTCGTCTCCCCCCGGAGCCGCCGCCCAAGTATGTTTTGCGAACCGACGCGTCCGTTCGTCAGTGCGTCAGTTCGCCGTCGTCGTCGAACATCTGGGTTTCCATCCACGCGTAGGCGGCTTCGGAACCGGGCTGGTTGAACAGCACCATCAGCACGACCCATTTGATGTCGTCGAGATCGATTTCGTCCTGGTCCAGCGCCATCGCGCGGTCCAGCACCAGTTCGCGCTGGTTGGCGTCGAGGATGCCCTGCTGTTCGAGAAACATCAGGAAGCCGCGGCATTCAACGTCGAGCTTGTCCAGTTCGGGACCGAAGAACACGCGGACCGGGCCGTCTGCGCGCGGCACGGCGGGGCCGGGCCGGCGTTCCGCCAAGCCGTCCAGCCAGTCAAAGGCCTTGTGGATTTCGGCCGGACTGAAGCCGGCCTGCAGCAGATTGTTCTGCAGCGAGTCGCGGTCGCGGGCGAGGTCCGCGTCGTTGGCGATGTAATGCTCGAAAAGGTAGAGCAGCACATCGAGGATGCTTTCTTTCATGTCCCCTGACTTGCGCCGGTCGGTGCATTGGAAAGGATGGGTGCGGTGCGGCGGCTGTAGCGGCCGTGTTCAACCACGACCCGCCCCTGCAACTCCATGACCAGCAGCATGGAGGACAGGGCTGCGGCCGTCAATCGGGTGCGTTCTGTGAGCTGATCCATAGTGCTGGGGTCGTGACCCAACGCGCGCCACAACCGGTGGTGGGCGGGGTCGTCGGTCGCAACCACGTCCACGGGTTCTTGGGCCTGCCCGTCGGCAGCGCCCACCGTGCCCAGACGCCGCTGCAGATCACCGCGCAGCGCACCTGCCCAGGCGCCGAGCGCGGCGGTCACCTCGTCGGCGGTTTCGACCAGCGCGGCGCCGTCGCGGATCAGCCGGTGACAGCCGCGCGCCATCGGGTTGTGGATCGAACCGGGCACCGCGAACACTTCGCGCCCGGCGTCGGCGGCCTGCCGGGCGGTGATCAGGGCCCCGGAGCGGCTGGCGGCTTCAATCACCAGGGTACCGAGGGTCAGCCCCGCCAGGATCCGGTTGCGGCTGGGGAAGTGTTCGCGCCGGGCCTCGGTGCCGGGCGGGTGTTCGCTGACCACCGCGCCGTGGGCGGCGATCCGCGCCATCAGCCCGGCGTGATTCCGGGGATACGGCACGTCCGGACCGGTGCCGAGCACCGCCACCGTCAGCCCGCCGGCGTCCAGCGCGGCCTCATGGGCGGCGCGATCGACCCCGGCGGCCAAGCCGCTGGTCACCGCGTAGCCGGCCGCCACCAGCGCCCGGGAGAAGCTGCGGGCGTTGTCGCGGCCGCCGGCAGTGGGGCCGCGACTGCCGACCACCGCCACCGCCGGATACCACAGCAACGCTGGATCGCCAGCCACGAACAGCGCCAGCGGCGGGCTGCCGGCCTTGCGCATCAGCGGCGGGTAGTCGGGGTCATGCCAGCCGATGAGCTGATGCCCGGGCTGTCGCAGCCAGTCGCGGCAGCGCCGCAGCAGGTCCGGGTCAAGCGCGGCGGGATTGCCGTCGAGGGCGCGGATCTGGGCGTTGTCCAGCCCGGCCTCCCGCCAGCGCCCGCGCGGCAGGGCGCGGACTGCCGCCGGACCGCCGTGGCGGTCGAGCAACGTGCGGCGCGGCGCGCTGGCGCCTCCGGCGAGAACCAGGGCGAGCAGAGCTTCTGTATCGGCATCGAGTATGTCCATGCCGATATCCTGGCCCGCAAACGACGACGGCGCCGTCAGGCGCCGTCGCATTCCACTGTGGGAAAAGTCCTACTTCGCGTCAGGGTGCTTGAGGCGATAGCCCACGCGGCTGGGCTTCACGCTGTTCATCACCAAGCCGTAGCTAACCTTGTCGAAGGTGCGGAAGATCATCACGTGACCGGCGTATTCGTCCGGCAGCTGCACGCGCGAACCCTTCGGCACGGTTTCCTCGCTCCGCCAGTAATCGGCCTGGACGCGATCCATATTGTTGCTGCCTTGGCGCCAGATCGACAGCACGGTGCCGTTGTCGATGCCGTCCTGGGCGCCGACCGACAGTGCGACCACGTCACGCGGGCCGCCGCTGGTCAGCGAGTTGGCTACCGCCAAGACCCGCGCCTTGTTCTCGTCCAGGCCCTGCTTGGGCACGTGCGGGAAGAACTGCAGATCGTAGGGCTGCGCATCGACCGCGATCAGGCGGTCGCCGACGCGGGTTTCCACGTTCTGATCGTCCAGCTTCAGGGTAGTGACCTCGACATCGCCTTCCATCAGCTTGGTGACGGTGCCGGCGTTGACCCTGTACAGCTCATGGCCCAGTTCCTCGCCGTCCAGCTCGTTGCCAGCGGTGTCGCTCCACGCGGTACCGAAGCCCGGCACCAGGCCGCCGCGGAAGTC
>JAYUIZ010000122.1:0-1034 GCA_043765595.1 Lysobacter sp.
AGGACGGGACGCCGTGCAACAGCAGCACGGTTGGCGCCCTCGGATCGCCGGCTTCTCGGTAGAACACGCTGACGCCTTCGACGTCGACCGTGCGGTAAGCGATATCGGCCGATCTGCCTTCAGCTGCCACGGACAGCAGCGCAACGCCAATCGCGTTGCGGATGAAACGGGTGTGGATGGACATGCGAAGCCCCTGTGGAAGAGTTGACTCAAATGCATACGTGCAGACTACGAACGTGCAGCCTACAAACACGCAGCCTACAAACTTGCGGCAGGGCGCCAAAGTCCCGTAAGGCCAGCGCCGGCCTGACCCTTAGGTCGCATCAGAGCAAGGAATTCACCGCCCTCCAACGCAAGCGCTTGGAGGCGTTGCAGATGGAACTGCTGGGCGCGGGGGCGGTGGCCAAGGAACAGCGGCTGGGGTCTGCCCGACCCGAGAAATTCAGGTCAGTCGAGCCACAAAAAACTCGTCTGTCCTGCGGTTGGCGAGGGCGGCGGCATCTGCGTTGAAATTGACGCCCTGGTGGCGTGCGAACGCATGCTTCGCACCGGGGTAGATGAACATCTGCACATCGGCCCGGTCGGCGAGCGCTGACTGAATGCTGCGTTGGGCGGCTTGCGAGATGTATTCGTCGTTCTCGCCAACGTGAAACATCAGCGGCGAAGCCAGCGTTTTCACCTCGGACAGATGCAGCTCGGAATTGCCACCGTAATAGGCCACGGCGGCATCAACGTGAGTGCGCGATGCCGTGATGAGCGTCAACAATCCGCCCAGGCAATAGCCCATCAGTCCGATCTTGCCGGAGGCGCCCTCTAGCGCGCGGGCGGCGCGGATCGTCGCACCGATGTCGGCGATTCCTTTCTCGATGTCGAATGCGGTGTAGAAATCGAAGCCCTGTTTCCATTCGGCTTCGGTCTGGTCGGTGATGTCGAGCCCCGGTTTCATGCGCCAGAAAAGGTCGGGGGAGAGGGCGATGTAGCCCTTCGCCGCCAGCTCATCGCAGGTTTGCCGCAGGTCGGCGTTGACACCGAAG
>JAYUIZ010000123.1:0-1033 GCA_043765595.1 Lysobacter sp.
CTCGACACCAATGTGCTGATGCACGACCCCACCGCGCTGTTCAAGTTCGAGGAACACGATGTATTCCTGCCGATGCAGGTAATCGAGGAGTTGGACAACGCCAAGAAAGGCACCACCGAAGCCAGCCGCAATGCGCGCCAGGTCAGCCGTTTTCTCAACGAACTGATCGAAGCAGAAGGCTCCGACAGGATCGCCTCGGGGCTTACGCTCTCGCGCCCCAAGGGCCTGCAGCTGCGCGCCGCCGACAGCATCGGCAAACTGCGCTTCCAGACCGGCAGCTTCGATTCGGCCAAGCGCTTCGGCGCGGTGATGCCGGACAACCAGATCCTCGGCGCGATCCTGATGCTGCGCGAAGAGGAACCTTCGGTGCCGGTGGTATTCGTGTCCAAGGACATCAACCTGCGGATCAAGGCCTCGATCGCGGGCATCGTGTCCGAAGACTACGAGAACGACCGCGCGCTGGACGATTTCAGCCTGCTCTACACCGGCTCCACCGCCCTGCCCGAAGATTTCTGGCAGCGTTACAGCGACGGCCTGAAGTCGTGGACCGAGAAAGGCCGCACGTTCTACAAACTCGCGCGCCTCGCCGACGACGAGTGGTACCCGAACCAGTTCGTCTATCTGCCCGGCGACGACCAAGCGGAATTCCGCGTCGCCCGGGTCGACGACGGCTTCGTCGAGCTGCAGATCGTCGACGATTTCCGCAGTCAACAGCATGCGGTCTGGGGCATTACCGCGCGCAACCGCGAACAGAATTTCGCGATGAATGCGCTGATGGATCCGGAAATCGACTTCGTGACGCTGCTCGGCACCGCCGGCACCGGCAAGACCCTGCTGGCGCTGGCGGCCGGCCTGGCACAGACCATGGACCAGCAGCGCTACCGCGAGATCATCATGACCCGCGCGACGGTGAGCGTCGGCGAGGACATCGGTTTCCTGCCCGGTACCGAAGAGGAAAAGATGACGCCGTGGATGGGCGCGCTGACCGACAACCTCGAAGTGCTGATGCCCAACACCCAGGACGGCGGCAGTT
>JAYUIZ010000124.1:0-1032 GCA_043765595.1 Lysobacter sp.
GCGGGCACGCTGGAATATGCGTTCGACCTATTCGAGACCACAACCCTCGATCGGCTCGCGCGGCGGTTTCTCCATGTGCTCGGGCGGCTCACGGAAGCGCCGAACCGGCCACTCAGCGCGCTCGACCTGCTGCCGGAGCGTGAGCGGGCAGAGTTGCTCGCCTTCTCTCAAGGCCCCCGGGAAGACTATCCGCGTGACCAACGTATCGACGATCTGTTCGACGAGCAGGCGCGTTGCGCGCCCGATGCCGTTGCTGTCGTCTTTCGCGACCAGCAAGTCACCTATGCCGAGCTTGAAGCGCGGGCCAACCAACTGGCCCATCGCCTGCGCGCACTCGGTGCCGGTCCCGACGTGATCGTCGGCCTGTGTCTGGAGCGCTCGCCTGAGGCGATCGTCGCTATTCTTGGCATCCTCAAGGCCGGAGCCGCCTATCTGCCGCTCGACCCAGACTATCCAGCCGAGCGGCTCGCGTTCATGCTGGAGGACTCGGGTGCCTCGCTCCTAGTCACCGAAGGCCGTCTGGATGCGCGGCTTCCGGTGCCGCCGGGCTGCACGGTGCTGCGCATCGACGCTGACGCCGCCAACATCCGTGCCCAGCCAGCCACATCGCCGCCCGCCGCAGCAGGCCGCAATTCCACCGACCTCGCTTACGTCATCTACACCTCCGGCTCGACCGGAACCCCAAAGGGTGTGATGATCGAGCATTACAGTGTAACTAGCAAGATGATCGGCCTGCGCAGCTGGTGTGGCTTTCAAGCCGACGACGTGTTCGCGCTGTTGACCAGCCTAAGCTTCGATCCGTCAGTCATACAGATCGGTCTCCCGCTCACCACCGGCGCAACAATCGCCATGTTCGACGACGAGGAACGCCGCACGCCGGAACGCTTCTGGCGCGCTATCGATCGATATGGGGTGACAGTCCTCGATGCGGTGCCAGCGTGGATTGGAGCCGCACTGGCGGGGATCGAGACAGGCTCGGACTTGCGCGTGGTTTTTTTTGGCGGCGATGCCTTATACGGAGCGCTTGTCGAG
>JAYUIZ010000125.1:0-3063 GCA_043765595.1 Lysobacter sp.
CGAATGGATTCAAAGCGTTCGCGACTGATATCGCTAGGATAAGATCGATTTCTCATCCAGCCATTATAGGGCCCTTAAAGATTTTGAACAGGCTCTTACCTCAACTTCAAAGGCAACTGCCGCGCGGCCTTCGATGTCTATCGCGACGTGTTCAGGGGCGACATCAAAATGCGCATGACCTACGGCGACTCGCCCATGTGCGACGAGATGCCGGTCGACAGCCACAATCTGATCATGCATACCCTGCTGGAAGCCCAAGGCGCCATATTGATGGGAGCCGACGGCCCGCCGACGCACTGCGATCCGGGTCAGGGCACCTGCGTCAACATCAGTGTGGAAACGCCCGAAGAAGCCGAACGCATCTTCGCCGAGCTGTCCGCAGGCGGCGAAGTGCAGATGCCGCTGCAGGAAACGTTCTGGGCGCTCCGCTGGGGCTCTTTCACTGACCGTTTCGGCAAGCCGTGGATGATCAACTGCATGAAAGAGGTGTAAGCCATGTCCACGCAAGCAAAGCCGCGTCAATTGTTCGTCAATCTGCCGGTCGAGAACCTCGACCGCACCGTCGCGTTCTTCGGCGCGCTCGGTTTCGGCTTCAATCCGCAGTTCACCGATGACAACGCCACCTGCATGGTGATCTCGGAACACATCCAGGTGATGCTGCTGGTCAAACCGTTCTTCGCCGGCTTCACCAAGAAGCCCATCGCTGACGCCAGCGCCGTCACCGAAGTGCTGCTGGCGCTGTCGTGCGAATCGCGCGAGGAGGTGGACGCGATGGTGGCAAAGGCCGTCGCGGCCGGAGCCGCAACGCCCACGCCGGTCAACGATATGGGATCCATGTACCAGCACGCCTTCGAGGATCTCGACGGCCACCAGTGGGAAGTCTTCTGGATGGACGCATCGGCGATGCCATCCGCGTGATAGCAGCAACTGTTCTGCCAAAACTGTTCCGCCACAGTCGTTCCACCAAAACTGCAACATCCGCGATACGCCGATCCAACCCAGGAGAGTGCCATGAGCTATGTCGACGGTTTCGTTCTGCCGGTTCCCAAAAAGAATCTGGATGCGTATCGCAAGCTGGCGCGCAAGGCCGGCAAGCTGTGGAAGGAGTACGGCGCGATCGAGTACATCGAATGCGTGGCCGACGATGTGCAGCCGTCGCCAGTGGTGGAACTTAACCGCGCGGTCGCCATCGGCAAAGCCCAAGGCCCGGCATTCGCGCTGCCGCTGGTCGATGCCCTATGCGACGCGGCGCAGCTGCGCGACTACGGCTTGCTTTACGCGGTTCGTGGCGATCTGCTTGAACAACTGCTACGGCGCGATGAAGCCCGCATCGAGTTCGAGCGTGCCGCATCACTGGCTGCCAACGCACGTGATCGTGCGCTGATGCTGGCACGTGCGGAAGCATGTGCGAAAACTCGCGATTAATCCTGCCGGCAATGTGACCGCAACAACACATGATCATGTCGCGTTTTTTGTGGGAGCGAAGCAAGTCGCGACGCTTTTGCGCAGTCATCCCGAACGCACGCCCAGCGTCGTAGCCCGGGTAAGGCCAAAGGCCGCACCCGGGCTCTTCGGCGAGGCATTTCTCCACCCATCCCGGGTGCGCGCGTTGCGCTTACCCGGGCTACTCGCTACCCGCTACCTGTGGGAGCGACGCAAGTCGCGACGCCTTTCCGCAGTCATCCCGAACGCACCCGCAGCGTCGTAGCCCGGGTAAGGCCAAAAGCCGCACCCGGGGCTCTTCGGCGAGGCATTTCTCCACCCATCCCGGGTGCGCGCGTTGCGCTTACCCGGGCTACTCGCTTCATCAAACGCGTACCATTCGTCATGCGATCGAAAATAGAAATTGAGAACAGAAATTGAGAACAGAAATTGAAAACATCATTGTCAATTACGGATCTCAAAGCGCCGATGCGGGAGTTGCGGCCCCGTTTTTTCGTGGGGCGTCAGAAGGCGCGATGCTTTGCTGTCGTAGGGCCGCATTCTTCCCCTCATCCCGGGTGCGCGCGTTGCGCTTGCCCGGGCTGCTTGCTGTCAATCATCAGACCGCGGAGTGGTTGGCGTGCCGTCGTTGTCGGGTTCCCACTCGCCAACTTCTTCGCCCTGCGGACACACTCGCATGTAATACGCTATCGAAGTGATATTCGGTTTCTTGCGCGGGGGACAGGTGGGCACCCATGTTCCTGAAATTGGATTGATTGGCTTCCAACAATGGCTGGGCGGCGGGCCGTATTTGCAAAATACGAACGGGTCATTTGACCGCCAAGGAATATGAGCATAGTAGGCCGCATCGGCCGCCGCTTCCTGCTCCGCCATCGCTTGCGCTTTTGCATTGGCCTGGGCTTTGGCAGCTGATTGCGTCTGCAGCGTCGATGGTGGCTGTTGAGGCGACTGCGCCTGGGCATACTGGGAAAGTCCCAGCATGAGGAATATCGGCAGAACGACTTTATATCTGGAATTCATTCTTTTCATCCTTCCGAAAAACAGGCTCCCATCCACTCCCAAAAGAGTTTGGCGGTCAGCGAATACGAACCGGGTAACTGCAGGCGGAGTAATAGATTTCGCAGTTCGCGTTTTTTGTGTCTTTCATACATTCGCGGATCGCGAGCGACTCTGCCGTCTTTTGATCATGAGCGCCTGCGCTGGGCGCTGTATGCCCACCACGCGCTACCGCAATACACTGATTGTAGGTGGTCATATTGACGTAACAACTGCTTCCTCCCATCGCGCGGCACTGCGCCAGAGCCGCCTTCTCAGCCTTGCGCTTGCTTGGCATATCGACAGCGGCACCAAAGCCATTGTTGCCGAAAACGACGGACATCCATTGGCTTTTCCACTGCGGGCCGGGATCGGGCGGCAGGCTTCTCGATCCATTACTCCCGCCACCGGGAATGGGCGCACACCCCATGACGCCCGGCGAATTGAGCGGATAATAGCCCTGCGGGCATGTGCCGCCCTCTGCACGCGCCTCCATTGCTATCGACAAAAGAACTGCTGCGCAAAACAAACTGCTCTTGAAATTCATCGCGACCATTTCTCGTATCAACTACGTGGCGGAGGCTT
>JAYUIZ010000126.1:0-9058 GCA_043765595.1 Lysobacter sp.
CTGCGCAGCTGACGCCTGTCCGAATCCGACAGCCCCGCATTCGTAGGAGGGCCTTTAGGCCCGAGCTCTTCGTTTAGCAAGAGCTCGGGCCTGAAGGCCCTCTTACGGCCGACCGTTATCGTCGTTTCCACTGGAGCCTGTCATGCGTATCCGTACGACTGTCGCGATGTTGCCGTTGATGCTGTTGACCGCCTGCAGCGTCGCCACGCCAACGGACGCGGCCGCACCCGTAACGGCCGTACCCGAAGCCGCTGCGCCCGATGTCCCCACGCACGCCGCTGCGCCACCGCCCGGCGCCGCCGGCAAGATTTCGCCGGACATGGTCGGCAAGGTCAGCCCGGTGCCGGCGTTCAAGGGCCTGGGCGAGCATTTCAACATCGAGATCCAGAGCCAGGGCGAGCAGACGCCCGAGGGCAGGCGCCACAGCGTCCACCTGGTCTGGGGCACGCCCGTCGGAAGCATGGGCACCTACGAGGGCGAAGGCACGCTGTTTTATCGAAGCGCGCCCGGCCCGGCGCGCGGCGGCGCGCCGATCCTGCTCGACGGCACGCTGGAGACCGCGCAGGGCCCGAAAACGATCCGGGTCGAAATCGTCACCGAACCTTGCACCGACGACGCCGACAGGCCGCATCCGCAGCGCGTGACCGTCGCGCTGCAGGGCGAAACCGGCATGCAGGGCTGCGGCGATCTGGCGGTGTACTGATCCCCGTATCAACGCGTGCATGGACGGCGCGACAGGAGTAAGTTTCGGTATGCGCCCCCATCGACAGTGGGGCGAACGTGAATTCGCCAAGGAGGGCCGATGCCCAGGTTCATCCGGAAATTGCTGCCGCTGCTGCTCATCCCGGCGTTCTTCGCGGTCGGCCTGTATCTGGGCCCGAAACTCTCGTCTTCCTATCGCACCGCATTCCCGCCCGACCAGTACGCCACCGGCGATCACGCCGCGCTCTACGCCAAGGCCGGCAACGAAGTGGTGATGTACGCCACCACCACCTGCCCGTACTGCACGAAGGTGCGCGACCTTCTGGCTGCGGAGGGCGTGCAGTACACCGAATACCAGATCGACAAGTCCGAGGCGGCGAACGCAGAGTTCATCGCCAAAGGCGGCATCGGCGTGCCCTTGCTGTACATCGGCGAGCGCAGGATCGATGGGTTTCGCGAGCCGGTGATCCGCGAGGCATTGAAGGCCATCGGCAAATCCGTCGATAAGCCTGCCAAGGCTACGGGCGCCTCGCTCTAGAAGCCCGACCTCATCCCTTAGATTGCAAAGCCACGCGATCCGGCTTCGAACAGGATCGACCTCAAGCGAAGGAGAGCGACGATGAAGACGAAAACATGGGCCCTGGCCGCGATGATGGCCCTGTCGGCAGGCCTGGGCATGTCGGTGTCCACCACCACCGAAGCCGCCGGCAACCAGTGCATCAGATCGTGTCAACAGGAGTACACCGCCTGCTGGTACTCGTGCACGCCGGGGCAGGGCTGGTGCTACGACCTGTGCCGCACCAACTATTACGACTGCGAAGCAGGCTGCTGATCCGCACAGACTGCCAGCGACCGCTGGCAAGGTCCGGCCCGGCCTTCGCTCGGGCCATCGCAATATCGACAAGGAACTTCGATGAAACTCAGAACGATTCTGTTTTCCGCAGTGCTCGCCGCCACGGCAGGACTGGGTATGGGGGTCTCGACCTCAACCGTTGCCCAGGAATTTCAATACTGCGGCGATTGCGCCGGTATCCGCTACGAGTGTCTGGCGCAGTGTCCTGCGCAGGGCGGCTCGGCATGCCGCGACATCTGTTATCAGGAATATAAGGAATGCCGGGCGACCTGCACCTGGTGATCACTGTCTGGACGACGCGGTTTCGACCGCGTCTGTCCTGATCCTATCTGCATCATGGATCGCATCGGGTCGGGGCTTTGGGTCAGGCGCCCGGTAACCCGAAGAACGCCGTCGCCGTCGCCGTGGTCGCCGCGGCGACGGTTTCCACCGGCTCGCCGCGGTCGCGGGCCAGTTCTTCGACGATGTGCGCGAGATACATCGGTTCATTGCGCCGGTGCGAAGGCTGCGGCTTCACGGTGCGCGGCAGCAGATACGGCGCGTCGGTTTCGATCATCAGCCGGTTCGCCGGAATATGCTTCATCAGTTCGCGCAGATGCAGGCCGCGGCGTTCGTCGCAGAGCCAGCCGGTGATGCCGATGTGCCAATCCCGGTCCAGACAGTCGAACAGCTCCTTGCGGGTGCCGGTGAAGCAATGCACCACCGCCGGGCCCAGGCGACCGTCGAAATTCTTCATCATCGCCACGAAATCGTCGTGCGCGTCGCGCTGGTGCAGGAACAGCGGCTTCCCGTTCTCGGCTGCCAGCTGCAGCTGTCGCTCGAACGCCCGGCGCTGCGCGGGTCGCGGCGAGAAATCGCGGTTGTAGTCCAGCCCGCATTCGCCCACCGCCACCACTTCCGGATGCGCATGCAGTTCGCGCATCTCGGCGTCGCAGTCGTCGGTGTATTCCAGCGCCTGATGCGGATGCACGCCGGCGGTGGCGAACAGTTCACCCGGATAAGTCCGCGCCAGGATCAGCGCCTTCGGCGAATGCTCGCGGCAGGCGCCGGTGATCACCATCTTCGCCACGCCCGCGGCGCGCGCGCGCTGCAGCACCGTCTCGCGGTCGTGGTCGAAACTGTTATGGGTAAGGTTGGCGCCGATATCGATCAGGGTCATGCGGAAGACACGGAATGCGGGGCCTGCCATTGTACGGAAGCCGCGACGCCACTCCGGCCGCCGCAGCGGACAAAACCCCGGAAACAACTCGTTACAACTCTGCAGCGTCCTGGCCGCCATCGGCGTCAACGCCGCAGTGTGCGGAGGCGTTCACGCCCGTACCCACCACCACTGAAGATCCAACATGTTGCGCACATTGTTCACCACTTTCGGTCTGACCCTGCTGCTGGGCGCCGCCGGCACCGCACGCGCAGTACCCATTTACGATTTCTCCCCCGTCACTGCGGAAATGCAGACTTTCGTGACGTCCAAGAACCTCGCCGGCGCGTCGCTGCGGGTCAACAAGCACGGCAGCGTTGTCTATCGCCGCGTCTTCGGCAGCTACACCCCCGGCACCCGCATCCGCATCGCCTCGGCCAGCAAATGGCTGTCTGCACTGACCCTCGCGCGTCTGGTCGACAAGGGCCAGATGCGCTGGACCGACACCGTCGGCCAGTATTTCCCCACCATTGAAGCGGCCAAGCGCCCGATCACGCTCGCACAGCTGTTTTCGCACACCAGCGCACTGCCGGGCGGCGACGACAGCTGCATGTCCAACCCGCTCTACACCCTCGCCAGCTGCGCGAACCGCATCCTGCAGGAACCGCTGATCGGTACGCCGGGCACAGTGTTTTCCTACGGCGGCAATTCGATGCAGGTCGCCGGGCGCATGGCTGAACTGGCCACCGGCAAAACCTGGGACGACATCTTCATCGACGAAATGGTGACGCCGCTGGGTTTGAACGCCACCGACTTCGCCACCGCCTCCACCGCTTCGGGCTACGTGCGCAACACCAATCCGCGCATCGCCGGCGGCGTGCGCAGCACGCTGGAGGATTACGGCAAGGTGGTCGACATGGTGCTGGCCTACGGTTGCCTCGACAACAGCACGACCCAGCTCTGTCTGCCGGGCCGTCGCTTCCTCGCCCGCACCACCATCGAAGCGATGGCCAACGACCGCACCGTCGGCACCGTCGACATCTCGCGCCCGCCGACGTCCACCGGCTTCGGCTACGGCATCGGCCAGTGGATCGACCCCACGTCGCCGCTCATCGTCTCCAGCCCCGGCGCCTTCGGCTTCACGCCATGGGTTGATCGCGTGAACCAGGTGGCCGGCGTGTTTCTGGTCGACGATCTCAACACCCGCGTGGTCGACGACATCAACGACTTCCGCGCGATGGTGAATGTGGTCACCGCCGAAGGCCAGGGCCGGCGCGTGGCGCCGGTGTTGCCGGCGGTTCCCGCAGTGCAGCAGCCGAAGACGAATGCGATGCCCGATGGCGTGCGTCTACCGGATCGCGACGCGTCGAAGCGCCGCTGAGCGATCCACGAAACGCGTTCGTTCATCGCGACCCGTAGCCCGGTCCGCGCAACACGCGGACCGGGGATGACGCAAGGACGTTGTTTCCGGAGAACCCCGGCTGCGGCCCCTGGCCGCAACCGGGCGACCACGTTACTGAGCTTTTTCCCCGAATCTCACCCGCTCGCGGCAGGCAATCCGGCAAGATACTTCAGGCCGGAGATGCTCGGGAAGAAGCAGTACACACCGCCGCGCGTGGTGATGGTGCGGTCGAAGCCGGTCACCGTGGTATTCCCCGAGCCGTTGACGCCCGCGCCGGGGAAGGTGAACGCACTCGATGACGGGTCGTTCACGCCCAGGAACACGTCCTCACCGCTGATGTTGAACAGCGCATTGCCTGCGGGCGTCCCACCCGGCGCGGTGGCCGATTTCACGAACGTGTACGTCATGCTCCACTGGCTGGTCAGAAACTCGAACTGGTTCTGGATGCTGGCGTTGATGAAGTAGCCGACCAGGCCGCGCGTCGCCGAATCCGGCTTGTCCGGATCGTATGGCGGACCATAGGGCATCGCGCGGCGAATGATGCGGTGGTTCGAGCTGGTGCCGCCGCCGACCACGGCCTCGTTGCGCGGATTGTTGCGACGGATGTGCGACCCGATCGGGCACACTAGGCCAAGCGTATCGTCGGTCTGGGCCGGTGGCGCGACATAGGTGAAGTCGTTGAGCTGATCGCGCGGCAGCAGGGGATCCTGCTGGGTCGGCGACAGCGACAGCGGATTGCCGTTGCGCCAGCGTCCGCAGATCTTCGCCGCCGCCAATTCCGTGTCCACACCGGCCTTGTCTGCGAAGTTCTGCACCAATGCATCGTAGCCGGCCACATCCTGTTCCAGGATGCGGAACGCGGCGTAGCTGCCGTTCAACGACAGTTGCGACGGGGACACGCGGTAGCTACCACCGATCTCATTGGTGTAGCCCAGCAGGAACTCGCCCGTCGCGATCACGGGCTGGTCGTCCGGCGCATGCTTGGTGGGCGGCGCACCAAGCACGGTCGGCTGCGAGATGCTGTCGCGATAGCCGAAATGCACCTTGTTGTCGGGCAAGGCGTTGGCGTCCTGTTCCAGCAGGATGGTCGCTGCACCGTTGAAGGCGGACCGCAGCTGCGCGGACACGGATTCGAGCACCTCGGTCGAGTCGCGCACCCACAGACTGACCAGCATGTGGACCTGCGCACCGTCGCCGAGCCCGCCGATCCAGCGCCCGGGCGCGCTGCTGCCTACATCACCTACATTCCTGGCCACGTCGACATTGCTTGCGCCAAGCTGGAACGAACCGTCGAAGGTCGCCAGGTCAGCGGCCAACACACCCATCGCGGCGAGCCCGGTACAGGTGAAGCTGACGTTGAGGAAACAGGCAGGGCGAACCCCGGTGCGCAGCGCGGAGGTGATCTTCGGCAGGCCGTTGCTGCCGTTCACCAGGTCCGTCAGCAGCGCTCCTGCCGCAACGGGATCGGTGATCGAAAGAATGAAATGTCGTGCGAAATCGACGCGATAACCGCGCAGGATCGTGCCCTGCACATCCGCATAATCGATGGGTGTGGTGCCAGCGGGCATCGTGGTCATCCCGACCTCCTGAAAGAGAAGAAGAAACACGCAGGCAAGCCCCGGCAGATCCGTGACGTTGCCGATGCGCGCGCAAGCGACACCGGACCGGCACACGCCGGCCCGGATGCCTCATCCGTTCACTTGGCGGGCGGGAACGCTGCCAGGATCATCTGCACGGTCTGCGGATACGCCGCATAGACGCCGACGCTGTTCGGCAAATGCTGAGAGGCATCGTTCGCGGCCACGAAGGCCTCGAACGCGGCCAGGTTGTCCTGCACCGGCGACACCGCCGCCCCGCCGACCACGAAGGCCAGCAAGGCATTGAACACATCGCCGAGCTGGTTCACGAAATCGCTGATGTAGGCGCTGAAGCTGCCGTCGTAATCGGTGATCACGCTGATCACCAGCGTGTCGGACGGCGTATTGATCTGGCTCATGTCGGGCTGCAGGTTCGGCTTCGACGTATCGAACAGCACGAAGCGCGCGAAATGCACGGTGCCGATCGACTCCAATGCGGCATGAATCGCGGCATTATTGCTGGCCAGTGTCTCCACGATGGTCAAGAGCTTGGTGCCCGGCAACACGGGCATCATCAGGGTCAGTCCGGTGGTCATGTGTGCGTCCTTTGCGGTGGGTGGAATAATGTTTGCATGACGCCGGCAGGGCCGGCAGCGTAGCCGCCGTGTCGGCTTCCAGAGAACAGCGACTTCAGAGGCAAGATAGCAACCGTGACCGTGTGTCACAACGGCGTTTCTGGTGCGCTTCGCTTAACATGGCTACGCCGCTGCTTCTTAATCCGACCAGTGGCGAACAAGCGCAGCGGAGTAGGATGGCTTGAGCGCAGCGATACCCGTCAACAAGCAACTGCGGTTTCGTAGCCCGGATCCTGTGATGGGCATGTCGATAGGACGATAGCCTATGTATCCCACAGTAGCGTAGGGCGCATAAGCCGAAGGCGTCATGCGCCATCGAATACTGCCGGCACGGCGCGGTGACAGAAAGGTGCATGACGCTTCGCTTATGCACCCTACGCGGGTATATGCGCCTTACGGCCTTAACGTTTGAGTTCAGGACGCGGCCCGTCATGGCCGTCGCGCCTGCAACGAATTGTTATGCGCATCATGCGCAAATAGTGACTACTCGATTAAAAATTTCCGACATCGGGTCGTAATTTACCCTCACGCCGTCAATATTTGCTTGGATCCATTCATCTGGCGTGATGTCTTCCCAATCGAGGTCATAACCGGCGGCCAAGGAGAGGTGCTCGAACAAAATTCGCTGAACCCTGCCGTTTCCCTCTCGAAATGGATGGATCATGTTCAACTCACAGTAATATTCTGCAAGCTTGCTACAAAACCCATCTCTCGGAAGACCTTGCAACCAATTCTCTTCTTTCAAGCTCGAGAATATCTTTTGCGACTCGGCAATTATCCTTCCGCAATTGCAAAATTGCGTACCTCCTTTCCTTATATCAACGCTACGACACTTGCCAGCCCAATCGTATAAGTCAGAGAAAAGCTGGCGATGCAGATTTTTCATGTATTCCAAGTCGTACGGGGGATACCTGAAAGTTATTCTTCTGGTCGATATTGCCGTAATATCTTTTTCTGCTTTTTCAAGCTCATCTATATCATGAATGTTGAGCTTATTTTTCAGCGTAGTAGTCCCCGGGTAGCAGTAATGGTCATTCGCCGCATCATACTTATCCATTGAATCACCTTCTGTATTTTGCCAGGACGCTTTCAATTGATTCATTTTCGCTTGGAATTTCGATTTCGATACCCTCAAGCCTTGAACTGCTCTTGAACTTCATAAGCTTGGTTTTCTCATAATGTTCGTAAGGATTAAAAATTCCCACACAAAATACAGATATGATTTGGCTTACCTTTTTCTCTAGATTGTCACGGTTTTTTGCTGTAATTTTCACCTGCAAAATTCTTGAAATATCCCCCTTCGCCTCCTTAAATGATTTTTTAGCGAAAGCAGCGCTCAAGAGATCTTTTTTTGAAGACGCTGATTTTTTGATTTTCTGTACTTTAGCGAAAAGTGACTCCCACCCATTAACTCCAAGCTTATTGTCAATTTCTACTTCGAGGCAGCGTCTGATCTCCAGATAAGAGCCTAGAACTTTTAACTCATTTACATTGGATGCTGACAATATTTTGGAAATTTTCATATTGAATGATTCCAATGATTCAGGGATTTCGGCTATTGTACAGCTGTTGAAGATGCAGTTCCCGGGTACTTCAGATGCGCCTAACACCTTGTTGACCCCAAAAAACAGGGCGATGCTAAATAATCCGCGCAGGCCGCAAAACCGTCAAGCCGCAAAGAAAACCGGAAATCAACTGCTTGAGCGAGAATTACCGGAAATTATTTGCTCGCCGTCCTGCCGTTCAATGCAAACATAATGTGGTATCTAGTACGGCTCTTCGTATGCGGCGATATCATTTATCCGAAAGCGCTGCCAACGGTACGTACAACTACACGTTGCTGCATCACGGGATCGCAATGTTCTAGGCAATACATTGCGAACAAGCATTGCAAACAAAAAAACGCCGACGATCTCTCGCCGGCGTTTCCCTGAAACATCGCGTTGTCTATGCGATCAATTCAACTGACAAGTCGCCGGTTTCGCCGAAGTAAACAACGCCGCAGTACCCCATTCCGGATGGTCGATGAACGGGTTGCGGTTGCCCTGGAAGCTGTAGATCACTTCGTTGCGCTCACGCTCGGCGGCGGTCGGCGGGTCGGCCTGATGCCAGGCGATCAGTGTGGACAGCAGGCCCATGTAGGCCGGTGAGCTGGAGGTGATCTGGATCAGGCTGCGATTGTCGGTGAGTTCCAGATCCGGTTCGGACTGGCCGGTGGTGGGATGCGTGCCGCCTTCGTAACGGATCGCCATGTACAGGATGGTGCGCGCCATGTCGCCCTTGCGCTTGCCCCACACTTCGAACGAGCCGCTGTTGCCGTCGGGGGTTTTCACCCAATTGGAATTGCCCGGATATGCGCCGCTGCCGCCGCCTTGGCCGTTGTTCACTTCGGTGACGCGCTCGCCGCAGCCCGAGGCCGCGGTGCAGTTGGCGTAGGGCTTGTTGCCGCGATCGGCGTTGTAGGCCGAATCGGTGAGATACAGCATGTGGGTGTCGGTGTACGGCGCATTCGGCAGGCCAAGGTTGCCGGTGGTGGAACCGAAGCCCAGCGAGTTCGGCCAGGTGTGTTCGCGGTTGTATTTCAGGCCGCTGCCGCTGCCCGCGCGATCGGTGATCTTGACGAAGCTGCGGTTGCGATATGCGTCGAGGATGCGGCCGCTGTTGTTCGGATCTTCATCGGCGATTTCGAGGATCGACCAGACGTTGGTGGTGCCGCCGCTGTACGGATACGCGGTGTGGCCCTTGATGGTC
>JAYUIZ010000127.1:0-3055 GCA_043765595.1 Lysobacter sp.
CTGCGGCGTTTGCCGCTCCAGACGTGTTCGAGTTCGAGCGCGCCATTGGCGAAGCCGACGATGTTGTGAGAGACGATCTGTTCGACGCCAAGCTCGGCCATCTTCCATTGGATGTGGCGGTAGTCGAGGGTGTTCGCGCTCCACGAAGCGATGGTGTCGTCGGGCGTGAGGTAAATCACCTCGCGGCCGTGTTTGTGCAGGGCTTCGGCGATGACGCTGCCGTAATAGAAGTAGTCGTCGTCGAAAATCACCACAGAGCCTTCGGGCAGGCGGCCGTCGTCAGCGGCGCCGTCCATGATGTCGTCCGGCGTGAAGACCGCGGGATTATTCTCGAAGCCGGAAATCGCGGCGCCGTTGCTGCGGCCGTAACCGTCGCGGCGCCAGTGGCAGCCGGTGGCGACCACGACGTGTTCGGCGCCGAAGTCCAGCACGTCCTGCGCGGTGAGCGGCGAGTCCTGGTAGATCGCGACGTTCTGCAGCTTGCGGATCTGGCCCAGGCGCCAGTCGCGCACCCGCGCCCATTCGGCCAGGCCGGGCAGGCGCGCTTCCCGAGTCACACGGCCGCCCAGCTCGCGGCGGGCTTCGGCCAGATTCACCTCGTAGCCGCGCTGGCCCAATGCGCGTGCGGCTTCCAGCCCGGCAGGGCCGCCGCCCACCACCAGCACTTTCGCGGTCGATGTCGCGGGCGCGATGGTTTCGGGATGCCAGTCGCGACGCCATTCCTCGCCCATGGTCGGGTTCTGGGTGCAGCGGATCGGGGTGATGGTGTTGTCGCCGGAGACGCAGAGATTGCAGCCGATGCACTCGCGGATGTCATCGATCCGGCCTTCCTCGATCTTCTTCGGCAAAAAAGGATCCGCGATGGACGGACGCGCCGCGCCGATCATGTCCAGAACCCCGCGCCGGATCTGCGACACCATGGTGTCGGGCGAGGTGAAGCGGCCCACGCCGACCACCGGTTTGGTGGTGGTCTTTTTCACGAAATCGATGAAGGGCTCCTGCGCGCCCTCGGCGGCGAAGCGCGACGGCACCGAATCGTTGTACCAGGCGGCGACGTTCACATCCCACAGGTCCGGCAGCTCGGCGAGCATGCCCACGATGTCCTGCGCTTCGGCGCGCTCGATGCCGCCGGGGCCGATCAGTTCTTCGGTGGCGAAGCGGATGGCGACGCCGCAGCGATGGCCGACGGCCTCGCGGGTGTCTTCCAGCACTTCGCGCAGCAGGCGCACGCGGTTTTCCAGCGAGCCGCCGTATTCGTCGATGCGGTGGTTGCGGCGGCGCTGCAGGAAGTGCATCGCCAGCGACAGATCGTGGCCGGCATACACATAGATGATGTCCATGCCCGCGCGCATGCCGCGCAGTGCGGCATCGCGATGCCAGCGGCGGTAGTTGGCGATGTCGGTCTTGTCCATCGCCCGCGCCTGCGCCGGGTAGCCGTATTTCGACGGCTGATGCGAGGGTGCGATCAGTACTTCGCGCGAATACAGATTCGATGCGGTCGGGCCGTTGTGGGTGAGTTCCACCGCCGCCAGCGCGCCGTGCGCGTGGACCTTATCGCACATCAGCGCCAGCGCCGGGATGTCGCGGTCGTCCCACAGCCGTGCTTCGACGTACGGCGAGACATCGCCGGACGGATGGATCTCGCATTCTTCCGTCGCGATCACCGCCCAGCCGCCTTCGGCCTTCATCTCGCGCATCGCCGCATGCGCCAGCGGCATGCCGTGTCCCATGCCGTTGCAGTGCGGCACCTGGAAGAAGCGGTTCTTCGCAGTGACCGGGCCGATCTGCACGGGCGTGAAAAGAATGTCGTAGCGGGGATCGCGCATGGGTGGGGTCCGGAAGGCCTGGCGGTATTCTGCACACGTGGGTTGCGGATGGGTGGTTCCGGCCCGGCGGCAAGTCGTAGCGCATCCACTTGCGCGTCGGCGGGGCTCACGGCAACCTGCCGCAGCGAGACGGTCGCAGCATCGCCCAACCGTCATTCAATTCAGGGGAATCCTACGCATGAACAACCCGTACCAGAGCCCGCAATCGCGCGACGCCGTCGACGGCGATATGGAAGCCATCGCCGCGGGCCAGAAACTGGTGATCTACGCGATCCTGGTGTATTTCCTTGCCGTCGCGGCGCGGTTGGCGATCGGCCAATTGGCGCTGTTGATCGCGCTGGTGTCGCTGGGGCTGGCCATCGCCGGCATCATCAAATTGAGCGCGGGCATGAAGTTCTCGACGGCGACGCAAATCATCTGCGTGGTGCTGATGTTCGTGCCGCTGGTCGGCCTGCTCATGCTGCTGGTGCTGAATTCGAAAGCCACCAAGCGCCTGCAGGCGGCCGGTTACCGGGTGGGGCTGTTGGGCGCGAGCAAGTAGCGGTGAAGGATCGGAAGACGCGCGTTGTCGTGTCTTCCGATAGCCTTATCCGCGGTCAGCGTCCCAGCCACAGCGCCACGATCACCGCGACCGCGTACCAGGCGAGTTCCATCGGCTGATTGGCGAGGCCGAGGAGAGTCTGCGCATGGTCGACGCCGAGGCGCTGGAACGAGTCGACCAGCTTCAGGCCCATCGGCCCGCCAATCTGGGTGGCGGCGATGGTCCAGTTGGCCAGCGCGATAGTGGCCAGCGTCGCGAACACGGCCATCGCTGCGCGCGGCATGCCAGGCGCGGCGCGGCCCAGACGCAGCAACAGCGCGATATCGGCGGCGGTGATGACCGCCATCCACGCGCACTGGCGGTCGACGATCAGTGCCAGCAGCGCCCAGACCGCGCTCATCCCGAAGATGCCGAGCACGGCTAGCAGCAGCGGAAAGGCGACGCGTGTGCGCGGTGCGGTTTTTTCGGGGGCGGCAATCATGGCGATAGGGTAGCCGAGCGCGATGCGCGTGCGTAACCGGCGAAGGTCATGCGCGAACGTGGAAGAAAGCGCGGCGGGCGCAAAAACGAACGCCCGGCGCGCTGGGCGGCCGGGCGTTCGTGGTGGATGCGATAGATCGCTGCGATCAGAACTTCGCGCGCAGACTCACGCCGTAGCTGCGGTCGGGGCCGGCGATCACAGTGGGAA
>JAYUIZ010000128.1:0-1027 GCA_043765595.1 Lysobacter sp.
CGGTCAGGTCGCTCAGCTGTTTGGGCGTGAGCTTGAGGCCGGCGGTCTTGAGCGGGCCGGAAATCTCCGGCAACTGCTGCGGCACCCACATGCCTTCGACGGCCTGGGCGGAGGGAGACATCGCACCGGCGGCGACGGCGAGGGCCGCGGAGGCGGCAAACACGACTGGGGAGGTTCCGTGGCGGGTCATGGTTCTCTCGGGCAACGAACAAAGAGGCTGAGTGTATCGGCTGGCTCCTACCCATCGCCATGTCCAATGGTCATGTTCGATGACCATGCGCCTGCGATTGCCGTCACGTGACACATCCCGACCATACGCGACAGCATGCGCTGGACAGGTCGCGGCATGCGCCGGGCATCGCGGAGCCGCAGCGTATAATTCGCGCCCCGACTCCGAACGATGGGCGAGCGATGGCCGCAACGATGATGAAAGCGCTGGTGAAGCGCGAAGCCGCCAAAGGGATCTGGATGGAAGAGGTGCCGGTGCCCTCCCCCGGCGCCAACGAAGTGCTGATCAAGCTGGAGAAGACTGCGATCTGCGGCACCGATCTGCATATCTATCTCTGGGACGAGTGGAGCCAGCGCACGATCAAGCCCGGGCTGGTGATCGGCCACGAGTTCGTCGGCCGGGTCGTCGAAATGGGCCCAGGCGTCACAGGCTACCGGATCGGCCAGCGGGTGTCGGCGGAAGGTCATATCGTCTGCGGACACTGCCGCAACTGCCGCGCCGGCAAACAGCATCTGTGCCCGAACACCGTCGGCATCGGCGTGAACCGCAACGGCGCGTTCGCCGAATACATGACGATGCCGGCCAGCAATCTGTGGCCGATCCCCGACCAGATCCCCAGCGAACTGGCCGCGTTTTTCGATCCTTACGGCAACGCCGCGCACTGCGCGCTTGAGTTCGACGTAGTCGGCGAGGACGTGCTGATCACCGGCGCCGGCCCGATCGGGGTCATGGCCGCGGGCATCTGCAAATACATCGGCGCGCGCAATGTCGTGGTCACCGATATCAACGACTACCGGC
>JAYUIZ010000129.1:0-1026 GCA_043765595.1 Lysobacter sp.
GTCGTCGGACGCATGCTCTGCAAGCTAGCCCTGCAAGCAAGCCCTGCACGCATCCACCATCACGCTGAATACAACCGAGAGAACACGCGAATGGCGTCCGATCCCGCGACCGAAGCCTTGAACCGCCGCCCGATGCGTCGCCTGCTGCTCGCGCTGGCGCCCGCGCTGGCTGCCGTGGCCAGCCTTCCCGCCGTCGCGGCCCCCCTCAAGATCAAGGCGCCCGCGGTCCCGGTAGTCGATTGGCAGCCCTGTTTCGATGGCGTCGACGATCTGCAGTGCGCCACGGTCAAAGTGCCGCTGGATTACCGAAAGCCGTTCGGTGCAAAGACCGATCTGGCGCTGGCGCGCATTCTCGCCAGCGACTCCAAGAACAGGATCGGCACCCTGTTCCTCAATCCGGGCGGCCCGGGCGCTTCCGGCGTCGATCTGGTCTTCAACGGCTTCGGCGACTTTCTCAACCAAACGCTGCAGGGCAAGTTCGACATCGTCGGCTGGGATCCGCGCGGCACCGGCGAATCCACGCCGATCCAATGCTGGAACAACGACGACATCCGCGACGCCTATTTCCAGGATCTGCCGACGTTTCCCTACCTGGCGAATCAGGAAGCCAACTTTTTCGCGCGCTACCGCAACATCGCCTATCGCTGCGCGGGCAGGAAACAGCCGATCTTCAAGCACATGAGCACCGCCGATGTCGCCCGCGACCTGGATCTGCTGCGCCAGGCGGTGGGCGACCAGCGCCTGAACTATCTCGGCTATTCCTACGGGTCGTTCATCGGCAACACCTATGCGAACCTGTTCCCGAAGAAGGTCCGGGCGATGGTGATCGACGGCGTGCTGGACCCGAACCTGTGGAGTAGCGGCTGGCAGATCAAGGCCGACCGCAGCTCGACGGACCAGGTGCTGCAGGAATTCTTCAAGCAGTGCGATCTGGCCGGCACGGACTGCCAGCTCAGCGGACCCAGCGGCTCCAATGCGCGTTTCGACGCGATTCTGGCCGTCGGCCGTCGCCAGACGATCGTGATC
>JAYUIZ010000130.1:0-3045 GCA_043765595.1 Lysobacter sp.
TGCTCATGTTCGGCTCCGGGTTCGACGAACGAAATGGCCTGAACGGCCGTTGGGAAAATGTCGATGCAACGCACCGACGGAATGCTTCAGCTGAATCAAACGCTTGTTTGAGACTATCATCCAACTCCGTCGGGGTGCAAAACGTGACCACCGACAAGGATGCAAAGAGACCCTGCGCCGGGTTAGAATCTCCTGCAGCCGAATCGGCTAAACCCGCGTCCACACGCGGGTTTTTCCTTCTCATTCATGTTATGTTTCGGCCGCTTGATCGCGGTCGTTTACCCCCGGAGACCACCCACATGGCGCATGAGCGCACCATTTCGATCATCAAACCCGACGCCGTCGCCAAGAACGTCATCGGTGAAATCTATTCGCGTTTCGAACAGGCCGGTCTCAAGGTCGTCGCCGCGAAGATGAAGCACCTCTCCCGCAAGGAAGCCGAAGGCTTTTACGCCGTACACAGCGAACGTCCGTTCTTCAACGCGCTGGTCGAATTCATGATCTCCGGGCCGGTGATGATCCAAGTATTGGAAGGTGAGAACGCGGTACTGAAGAATCGCGACCTGATGGGCGCCACCAATCCGAAGGACGCCGCGCCGGGAACGATCCGCGCCGACTTCGCCGCTTCGATCGATGCCAACGCCGTACACGGTTCCGATTCTCTGGAGAACGCTGCGATCGAAACCGCCTACTTCTTCGCGGCGACAGAACTCTGCCCGCGCTGATCGCGCGGTCTGAAGAGCATGCAATGACTGAAGTCGTGCAAAAACAGAATCTGCTCGACCTCGATCGCGATGGTCTGGAGCGCTTCTTCGCCGACACCCTCGGCGAGAAGCGCTACCGCGCCCATCAGGTGATGAAGTGGATCCACCATCGTCATGTCACCGACTTCAACGACATGACCGATCTGGGCAAGGCACTCCGCGCAAAGCTTGAAGCCGATGCGTTCATCGGCGTGCCGCCGATCCAGTTCGACAAGCCTTCCGAAGACGGCACCCACAAGTGGCTGCTCGGCATGGACGGCAAGAACGCCATCGAAACCGTGTTCATTCCCGACAAGGGCCGCGGGACGCTATGCGTGTCCTCGCAGGTCGGTTGCGCGCTGAACTGTCAGTTCTGCTCCACCGCGACCCAAGGCTTCAACCGCAATCTTTCGGTCGCCGACATCGTCGGCCAGGTCTGGGTGGCCGCGCGCCATCTCGGCAATGTGCCGCACCGCCAGCGCAAACTCACCAACGTGGTGATGATGGGCATGGGCGAGCCGATGCTGAACTTCGACAACGTCGTCCGCGCGATGAGCGTGATGCGCGACGATCTGGGTTACGGTCTGGCCAACAAGCGGGTGACCCTGTCGACCGCTGGCGTGGTGCCGATGATCGACCGTCTGGCGGTGGAGAGCGACGTGTCGCTAGCGGTATCGCTGCATGCGCCGAACGACGCATTGCGCAGCGAACTGGTGCCGCTCAACAAGAAATATCCGATCGAAGAGCTGATGGATGCCTGCGTGCGCTACGCGCTGCGTAAGAAAGGCACCTCGGTCACGTTTGAGTACACGATGATGGCCGGCGTCAACGACAGCCCGGAGCAGGCCCGCGAACTGGCGCGGCTGATGCGTCAGTTCGACAATGCCGTGCAGATGAAAGACGCAGCGAAGGTCAATCTGATTCCGTTCAATCCGTTCCCGGGAACGCGTTACACGCGCTCGCCGGACGCGGATATCCGTGCGTTCCAGAAGATCCTGCTGGATGCACAGGTGTTGACGATGGTCCGCCGTACCCGCGGCGATGACATTGATGCCGCCTGCGGACAGCTCAAGGGCCAGGTCGCGGATCGTACCCGCCGTCAGGCCGAATTCCGTAAAACGCTGGAAACGCTCGAGCCGCGCAGGGGAGGCGCGGTGGGCGACATCCAACCTGATGCAGTGCATGCGGCAGCATGATGCGCTGCGTTCCATGATCGGCCGCGATGCCCCGGCGAGGGACGCGTCCGCAACGGCAGGAAGCCTTGCTTTGGGGAGCAATTTGCAATGACATCCTCCGAGACCGGTATGCCCGAGAGCACTCGCGGCATCGGCGAACGTCTCA
Organism: Lysobacter sp.; assembly: GCA_043765595.1. GTDB lineage: Bacteria > Pseudomonadota > Gammaproteobacteria > Xanthomonadales > Xanthomonadaceae > Lysobacter_I. The sequence continues at coordinate 2,085 of JAYUIZ010000130.1, forward strand.
GACAGGCCCGCATCCGTGTCGGGCTGAGCACATCCGAGATCGGCGCAAGGCTGAAAATGCCGACGCATGTGATCGAAGCGCTGGAGCGCGAGGACTGGGCGCATATCGGCGCACCGGTCTTCATCCGCGGCCAGTTGCGCAGCTACGCACGGCTGATGGAGCTGCCCGGCGACGCGGTGGTCGAGAGCGTCTCGACGCCGGCCTCCAGGCCCGCCGAATTGGTGCCGCGTACGTTCACCCCGCGCATGCAGCGCATGGTGGAGCAGACCGCCCGGCGGCTGGTGTACGTGGTGATCACCGCCACGATCGCGGTCCCGGTCTGGCTGGCCACGCGGTCGCATCTCGACGGTGCGATCGATGCGGTGCCGCTCGATATCGAGTCGACCTCGGCCTTGCCGCAGCCGAAGGGTTCGCCTTCCGCTATTCGCGCGAGTCAGGGCAATGCGTCGCTCCCGGCACCGCCTCTGGTCGCTTCGATCACGCCGCCGCTGCCGCAGCGCGAAGCCACTGCTGCGGCTCTCACCGTCAGTTTCAGCGGCGAAAGCTGGGTCAGGCTGACCGGCCCGGACGGCGTCACGGTCGAGCAGGCGCTGGTGCAGCCAGGCCAGCAGCGCGTATTCCAGCCGGGCCAGATCGGCGAGGCCGTACTGGGCAATGCGCAGGCCGTATCCGTGCAGTATCGAGGGCAACCGCTGGACCTCACCCCTTACATCCGCGCGAATGTCGTGCGCTTTACGGTATCCTCTGACGGTTCCCTCCAGCCGGCTGATCGCTGAGGAGTCACGGCCGTTCGCCGGACCGCGCATGCGTATGGTTCGGGCGGATGTCGCAGGGAATCCGTGACGGCCAACCGCCTGAGCGGATCCGGGACCCCCTCAGAGCCTGTCTGCCCTTCGCGGCACCGGTCGCCGGCCGGAGACCCGGCGAATCACTTTCCAAGCCAGCCGTGACGGTCGGTGTT
>JAYUIZ010000131.1:0-3044 GCA_043765595.1 Lysobacter sp.
CCCAGATATTGTTGGACTAACTGCAGCTTGAATTGCTCTGTGTACTTTGAAATGAAAAACCCCTAGTAGTTGGTGTCCAACTATTAGGGGTCAGTTCAACGCGTGCTCGTTTTTTGGTGCCCCGAGCCGGAATCCGGCTACGCCGCCGGCCAATGCCTTACAGGGCATTGGCTTCGATTCCGGCCCGCACAGTCCACTGGACTGTACTTCGGAACCCCAAAAAAATAGCACGCGACGCGTGCTCGTTTTTTGGTGCCCCGAGCCGGAATCGAACCGGCACGCCTTGCGGCCAGGGATTTTAAGTCCCTTACGTCTACCTATTTCGTCATCGGGGCGACGATCAATACTTTGGAGGCGGAGGTCGGAATCGAACCGGCGTACACGGCTTTGCAGGCCGCTGCATGACCACTCTGCCACCCCGCCAAGGGTGATTCGCTGCAACTTTTTCATTGCAACTTCTGCGTTGCAACTTCTGCATTACGACTTCTGCATTACGACTTCAGGCTATCAATTGAAAACGGGAAGCAGTGCTTCCCGAAAATTCACTTGTTACCGAAGTTTTAAAACTGGAGCGGGAAACGAGACTCGAACTCGCGACCTCAACCTTGGCAAGGTTGCGCTCTACCAACTGAGCTATTCCCGCGGTGGAATTGAAATTTTACCTTCTGTGGCGGAACTGTCAACACTCTTTCCTTCATCCGCCATCAATGCGGGCCAGGCCGCGATCAGATACTGGGCACCGGACCACAGTGTCAACAGCGCGGCCACAGCCAGCATCCAATCGCCGATATGGAAAATCATGTCGCCGGGCCACGGCGCAGGTTTGCGCCCGGGCACCACGGAATACAGCAGGCACAGCAGCGCCAGCATCTGCATGACGGTCTTGAATTTTCCGATCGCAGCGACTTTCACGGTCGCGCGCTGACCGATCTCCGCCATCCATTCGCGCAGCGCAGACACCGCGATTTCGCGGCCGACGATCACCCCCGCCCAGAACGCCATCCACGGTGTGGGATGACCCTGCACGATCAGGAACAGCGCGACCGTGACCATCAATTTGTCGGCGACCGGATCCAGAAAAGCCCCGAACGCCGAATGCAGCGCGTAGCGGCGCGCGATCCAGCCGTCGAGCCAGTCGGTCAGCGCGGCCAGCGCAAACAGCGCCGCGGAAGCGAAATTGCTCCAGCCGTACGGCAGATAGAAGAACAACACCAACACTGGGATCATCACGATCCGCGCGAGCGTCAGCATGGTGGGTACCGTCAACTTCATGGCTGTCCTTGTGATTTCAAACCGTGGAGGGTTGCGTAGATACGCTCGGCCAGCGCGGCGTTGATGCCTTCGACCCGGGCGATCTCCTCGATTCCCGCCGACTTCAGGCCGCCCAATCCTCCGAAATGCCGCAACAGATTAGCGCGTCGGCGCGGCCCGATGCCGGGAATATCTTCCAGACGGCTCACATTCCGCGCTTTCTGCCGCCGTCCGCGGTGGCCGGTAATCGCGAACCTGTGCGCTTCGTCGCGGACCTGCAGATCAATTGCAGCCCCAGCGAACCGGCCCCGGGGTGCAGTTGGCGACCGGGCTTTCCATCGACGCCGGGCAGCAACAGGGTCTCATCGCCCGCACGCCTTGCCTCGCCCTTGGCCACGCCGACGACATGCACGTCGACCACGCCCAGATCCGCCAGTACGGCGTTGGCCTGGGCCACTTGCCCTGCCCCGCCGTCGATCAGCAGGAGATCCGGCAGTACGGCCGGGGCGCGGGAGGACGCGGCGGTGGTTGCGACGGCGTCCGCGACTTCGTCCGATATTGACTGCGCCACGGGCTCTTCCACAGCCTCCGCGGAGGCTTCGACCGCGCGGCGGAAGCGACGCTCCAGCGCCTGGCGCATCGCGGCGTAATCGTCGCCGCCGGCCACGCCCTCGATGTTGTAGCGTCGGTACTGGCCGCGTACTGGACCGTCCGCGTCAAACACCACACAGGACGCCACCGTCGCTTCGCCCATGGTGTGACTGATGTCGAAACATTCGATCCGCTGGGGTATGCCGTCCAGCCCCAGCAGGTCGCGCAGCGCCTCAGCGCGCGCGCGCTGCGCAGCATTGCTGCCGATTTCAGCGGCCAGCGCCACCTCGGCATTACGGCGCACCAGATCGAGATAACCGGCACGATCGCCGCGCACGCTGGTCTTGAGCTGAACCTTGCGACCTGCCGAGACACCCAGCGCTTCTTCGATCACGTCGCGCTCGGGAATATCACGATCCAACACGATCTCCCGCGGCGGACCGTGTTCGGCGTAGTACTGTGAAACGAACGCGGCCAGCACTTCCTCCGCGCTGTCTTCGCCGTTGGTTTTCGGAAAAAAACTTCTGGTGCCAAGATTGCGGCCGTCGCGGAACATCAGCAGCATCACGCAGGCCTGGGCGCCACGCATCGCGCAGGCGAGCACGTCGAGATCGGCCGCAGTGCCATCCACGTATTGCCGCGACTGCAGTTTGCGGATCGACGTGATGAGATCGCGCATGCGCGCAGCGCGCTCGAAATCAAGGCGGGCGCTGGCGTCTTCCATCTCCGCCGTCAGTTCGACAGTAAGATCGTCGCTGCGGCCATCGAGGAACATCGTCGCCTGGCGGACGCTGTCGGCGTAGTCGCGGGCCGGGACAAGCCCGACGCAGGGCGCGCTGCAGCGACCGATCTGATATTGCAGACATGGCCGCGAGCGGTTGCGGAACACGCTGTCCTCGCAGCTGCGCAGGCGGAAGATCTTCTGCATCAGATTCAGGGTGTCGCGCACCGCCAGCACGCTGGGATACGGGCCGAAATAGCGCCCGGGCAGCGAACGGGTGCCGCGATGGAACGCGATGCGCGGCCAGGATTCGCGAGTCAGCACCAGATATGGATAACTTTTGTCGTCGCGAAGCAGCACGTTGTAGCGCGGCAGCAGCGACTTGATGAGCTGATTTTCCAGTAACAGCGCTTCGGCCGACGTGCGGGTGACGGTAACGTCGATGCGCGCGATCTGCGCGACCATCGACGCAGTGCGCGTG
>JAYUIZ010000132.1:0-1022 GCA_043765595.1 Lysobacter sp.
CTGGTCGCGTTCCTCAATCTGGATGAAGTGATCCGCATCATCCGCACCGAGGACGAGCCGAAACCCGCATTGATCGCGCGCTTCGGACTGAGCGAAGACCAGGCCGACTACATCCTCGACACTAGGCTGAAACAGCTGGCGCGCTTGGAAGAGATGAAGATCCGCGGCGAGCTGGACGAACTCGCCGCCGAGCGCGACAAACTGACGTCAATCCTCGACAGCAAGTCGAAGCTGAAGAAACTGGTGAAGGACGAACTGCTGGCCGACGCGAAGAAATTCGGCGACGCGCGCATGTCGCCGCTGGTGTCGCGCGAAGCCGCGCAGGCCATCAACGAGACCGAGCTGGTACCCAGCGAACCGATGACCATCGTGCTGAGCGAAAAAGGCTGGATCCGCGCGGCCAAGGGTCACGACGTCGACGCGGCGGGATTGAGCTACCGCGACGGCGACGGCCTGCTGTGCGCAGTGCGCGGCCGCAGCACCCAGCAGGTCGTATTCCTCGACAGCACCGGCCGCAGCTATTCCTCGCTGGCGCACACCCTGCCCTCGGCGCGCGGCAACGGCGAGCCGCTGAGCGGCCGATTCTCGCTGCCGGCAGGCGCAGGGTTTGTCACCATGGCCAGCGGCGCCGACGACGCGCGCTTTGTGCTGGCCTCGTCGCACGGCTACGGCTTCGTGACCAAGTTCGAGAACCTCACCGGCCGCAACAAGGCCGGCAAGGCGATGCTGTCGCTCACCCCCGGATCTGCGGTGCTGCAGCCGACCGCCGTCGGCAACGTGCAGACCGACCGGATTGTCGCGGTCACCAGCGCAGGTCATCTGCTGGCGTTCCCGATCGCCGAACTACCGGAACTCGATAAGGGCAAAGGCAACAAGATCATCGAGATCCCGAAAGCCAAGCGCAGCACCGAGCGGGTGATTGCGATTGCAGTCGTACCGCCCGGCGGCACGCTGTCGGTGAAATCCGGCGCGCGCACGATGTCGCTGTCGTTCAAGGAACTCGAACCCTACATCGGCGCGCG
>JAYUIZ010000133.1:0-1019 GCA_043765595.1 Lysobacter sp.
CCCGGCAGCGCGATGCACATCCACCAGAGCCTGATCGATGTGAAGACCGGCAAGAATGTCTTTGCCGGCAAGGGCGAAGGCAAGCAAAGCCGGATCTTCGATCACTATCTTGGCGGGCTGCAGAAATACGTGCCGATGGCGATGGCGTTCTTCGCCCCCAACGTGAATTCCTATCGCCGCCTGGCGCTGGGTCAAGTGGCGCCAATCAATGTCCAGTGGGGTTACGACAATCGCACCTGTGGCCTGCGCGTGCCGATGGATACGCCGGAAAACACCCGCGTGGAAAGCCGCTTCGCCGGCTCCGATGCCAATCCCTATCTGGCGATGGCCGGTACGCTGGCCTGCGGTCTGTTCGGCATCCGCGAGGAACTGCAGCCCACCGAACCGCTGACCATCAGCGCCCAGGATGTCGGTTTCGAGCTGCCGCGCTCGCTCGGCGAGGCGCTGGATCAGCTGGAAACCTGCACGATGCTGCACGATCTGATGGGTGCGCGCTTCGTCCGCGCCTACATCTCGGTCAAGCGCAAGGAATACGAGACTTTCTTCCGCGTGATCAGTTCGTGGGAGCGCGAATTCCTGTTGCTCAACGTCTGATCCATCGTCTCGGTCCTCCGTATCGCGGCTGAAGCCGCTCCTACACTCCTCGCCCGGAACCATCATGGAAAAAGCCGACATCGCCCGCCTGCAGCAGCTCGACGCCGCGCATCACCTGCATCCGTTCAACGACAACGCCGCGCTGGCGAAGAAGGGGACCCGCATCCTGGTCCGCGGCGAAGGCGCGTACGTCTGGGACGCCGACGGCAACCGGATGCTCGACGCCTTCGCCGGGCTGTGGTGCGTGAACCTCGGCTATGGCCGCAGGGAGCTGGGCGAAGCCGCATCGCGCCAGATGACCGAACTGGCCTACTACAACAGCTTCTTCCAGTGCACGGTGGAGCCGGCGATCCAGCTTTCGGCCAAACTCGCGGAACTCACCCCGGCCGACCTCAATCACGCGTTCTTCACCAATTCCGGCTCCG
>JAYUIZ010000134.1:0-1018 GCA_043765595.1 Lysobacter sp.
GTCGCGATCCGTGCGCACAGCGTGTTCGCGCGCAAGCACCACGCCGATTCATTCGTGCGTAACCGGCGACGCAGCAATCGGCTGTTCATGGCGTTTCCCGGCGAAGGCGATACGTTGGAGGATGGCGTCGAAATCGGCGGCGACCTGCTGCGGGCGCAGCTCGCACACTGCATCGCGTGCGGCGATGCGCATGTGCGCGCGCAGATGCGCATCCGCGGCGATGCGCACCGCAGCGCAAACGAACGCGTCGTCGCTGTCGGCGGTGCCATCGGCCACCGCTGCGCCGTGTTCGCCGTCGCGCAGACATTCGTGCGCCGCGCCGTAGTCGAAAGCAACGGTCGGCACGCCGCTGGCCATCGCTTCCAGCGTCACGTTGCCGTAGGTTTCGCTGCGGCTGGGAAACAGGAACAGGTCGCTGCTCGCGAAATGCCGCGCCAGTGCTTCGCCGCGCTGGATGCCGCAGAACACGAAGTCTGGATTGTCCTTCGCCAACTGCTCGCGCGCCGGGCCGTCGCCGACCCAGACGAAGCGCGCGCCGGGGCAGCGCTGCTGGATGCTGCGGAATGCGCGCACCGCCAGGCTGAGATTCTTCTCCGGCGCGATCCTGCCCAGATGGATCACGGCGAGGTTTTCGGCGTGCAGCCCCCATGTGGCACGCAGCGCATCGTCGCGGCGTGCCGGATGAAAGCGTGTGTTGTCCACTGCCCGCGGCAGCCGCGTCGCATGCTTGAAACCCATGCCCTGCAGCTCTTCACGCAGGGCATGAGTCGGCACCAGGGTCGCCTGGGCGCCGTTGTGGAAGCGGCGCATCCAATGCAATGCGGTCGACTGCAGGAACGGCACGCCGTAATCGCGCATGTACAGGTCGAAACGGGTGTGGAAGCCGGTCGCGGCGGGGATGCGCAGCGCACGCGCCGCGCGCAGCGCCGACCACCCCAATGGGCCTTCCGTGGCCACATAGATCGCATCCGGGCGGTGCAGGTTCCACAGGGAGATCATTTTTCGCGTCGCAGGCAGA
>JAYUIZ010000135.1:0-8975 GCA_043765595.1 Lysobacter sp.
CGACTATGGAAGAACTGCGAGCGAAAACTCAATACAAGTCTGCAATTCGTAAATCTTGCATTCTTGGCGCTGTTGCTCAGAAGATTTTGAACAGGCTCTGAGATCTTCTTGCGCATCGAGCTTTTATCGGAGGGAAGCGATTTTCCAGCGTGCAAAGAATCCGGACTTGCGCTTCAGCGGATGATCGAAGCCGCGCTGATCAAGGTCGACGCCCAATATTCGACAATGCACATCCCCCCTTTGAAAAAGGGGGGCAGGGGGGATTTGCTCTTGCCCTTCAATCGGTTCACCGCACCAAGCGCTCATCTACCAGCGACTTCACCACCGAGGGATCGGCGAGCGTCGACGTGTCGCCCAGCTGATCAGGTGCGAGCTCTGATGAACCCGCATCGGCGATCTTGCGCAGGATGCGGCGCATGATCTTGCCGGAGCGGGTTTTTGGCAGGCCCGGCGCCCATTGCAAGAAGTCGGGCGTGGCGATCGGTCCGATCTGCTTACGCACATGCGCGACCAGTGCTTTGCGCAGCTCTTCGGTCTGCGCTTCGCCGGCGATCAATGTGACGTAGGCGTAGATGCCTTGGCCCTTGATGTCGTGGTTGAAGCCGACCACCGCCGCTTCGGCGACCTTCGGGTGCGAAACCAGTGCGCTTTCCACTTCGGCGGTGCCGATGCGATGGCCGCTGACGTTGATCACATCGTCGACGCGACCGGTGATCCAGTAGTAACCGTCGGCATCGCGGCGACAGCCGTCGCCTGTGAAGTACATGCCCGGGCAGGTCTTGAAATAAGTGTCGATGAAGCGCTGATGGTCGCCGTAGACGGTGCGCATCTGCCCCGGCCAGGAATCGAGCAGCACAAGGTTGCCTTCGGTCGCGCCTTCCAGCAGGTGCCCTTCCGCATCGACCAGCGCGGGCTGCACGCCGAAGAAGGGTGTGCTGGCCGAACCGGGCTTGAGATCGGTCGCGCCGGGCAATGGCGAGATCATCGTTCCGCCGGTTTCCGTCTGCCACCAGGTATCAACGATCGGGCAGCGACTGTCGCCAACCACCTCGTAGTACCAGCGCCAGGCTTCGGGGTTGATCGGTTCGCCGACGCTGCCCAGCAGGCGCAGCGATGCGCGCGATGTTGTCTTGACCGGCGCCTCGCCCTCGCGCATGAGCGCGCGGATCGCGGTGGGCGCGGTGTAGAAAATGGTGACTTTGTGTTTGTCGATGACTTCCCAGAACCGCGAGACGGTCGGATAGTTCGGCACGCCTTCAAACACCACCGCGGTCGCGCCGTTGGCCAGCGGTCCGTAGGCGATGTAAGTGTGGCCGGTGACCCAGCCGACATCGGCGGTACACCAGTAGATGTCGTCCTCGCGCAGATCGAACACCGCCTCGTGCGTGTAGCTGGCCCATACCAGATAACCGCCGGTGGTGTGCAGCACGCCTTTGGGTTTGCCTGTGCTGCCCGAGGTGTAGAGGATAAACAGCGGGTCTTCGGCGTTCATGCGTTCGGGTTCGCATTCGGCCGGTTGATCGTCAACCACTGCGTCGTACCAGCGGTCGCGCGGCATCTGCATATCGACCGCGCCGCCGGTGTGGCGGATGACCAGCACGGTCTGCACCGAGTCGGTGCCCGGCATCTTCAGCGCGGCGTTGATGTTCTCCTTCAGCGGCACGGTCCTGCCGCCGCGCAGACCTTCGTCGGCGGTGATCACCAGCGTGGTGGCGCAATCGGCGATGCGGTCGGCGATGGACTGCGGCGAAAACCCGCCGAAGACCACCGAATGGATCGCTCCGATACGCGCGCAGGCCTGCATCGCCACCACCGCTTCGGGAATCATTGGCAGATAAATGGTGACGCGGTCGCCCTTCTTCACCCCGAGATTGCGCAGCGCGTTGCCGAGGCGGCACACGCGTTCGTAGAGTTCTCGATAGCTGACGTGCTGCGACGGTTGCGCCGGGTCGTCGGCTTCGAAGATCAGCGCGGTCTTGTCGCCGCGCGTGGCGAGATGGCGATCGAGGCAATTCACGCTGGCGTTGAGTTCGCCGTCGGCATACCAGTGGATGCGGAAGTCTTCGACGCGGAAGCTCACGTCCTTGATCGTCGTCGGCGCCTTGTACCAGTCCAGCCGTTTCGCGATCCTGCCCCAATAGGCATCGGGATCGGCGGCGGCCGCAGCGTAATCGCGTTCGTAATCCTCGCGGCGGATACGCGCGCTGGCGGCGAAGGCTTCGGGCACCGGATACATGGATGAAGCGGCGGATGGAGTGGAAGACGGCGCGTTGTCGATCTGCGACATGGGGGCGAGCTCCGCGGAATGACGGGATGTGGGGATGCGCACAGTGTGACTCATGCGCGGCGTATTGCAGTGCAGCATGGGTCTTGGGCCATGTTCGAAAAAAACCTTTCGCGGGAGAACGAACTCGAAGGCGATCTCCACCGCATCCACACCCACGTCGAGTACAGCTTCTGACGCGCTTCAACGCATCGTGCCCAATCACAACCTGAGGGAATGGACCATGTCCAGTGTCGCCGCAACACCCGCCGCACCCGCTACGGGCGCACTCACCAAGGGCCACAAGAAGGTCATCTTCGCGTCCAGCCTCGGCACGGTCTTCGAGTGGTACGACTTCTATACTGTACGGATCGCTGGTGGTGATCTGCACGAAGAGCAAATCCCCCCGCCACCGCTGCGCGCTGTCGGCCCCATTTTTCAAAGGGGGCAAATGCAGGTTCGATAAAGTTGTGGTTTCGTCTCTTGCCGTTGCGGGCCGTACGCTCGATCAGCTGTGATCGCTGTGATGGGCGGTGATGGCGGTGATCGGCGGTGATCGGCGGCCATCAAAGCTGTATCGATATTCCATCAGTGCCAATAGCGCCCGCTCTTGCCCCCTTTGAAAAAGGGGGCCGACAGCGCGCAGCGATGGCGGGGGGATTTGCTCTTGACGTGCGCCAATACCGAATCACGCGTCGGCGCTGGGCTTCCGCCCCACCAGCTTCGCCGCGATGATCCCCACCTCGTACAGCAGGCACATCGGAATCGCCAGCATCAACTGCGAAATCACATCGGGCGGAGTAATAATCGCGGCGATGACGAAAATGCCGACGACGGCGTAGCCGCGCCATTCGGACAACTGCTTGGGCGTGACCCAGCCCAGCAGCACCAGAATGACCAGCGCCACCGGCAGCTCGAAGCTGATGCCGAAGGCGAGGAAGATCACCAGCACGAAATCCAGGTAGGCGTTGATGTCGGTCATCATCGCCACGCCGTCGGGGGTGACTTTCGCCAGGAATGCGAACACCGACGGCAGCACCACGTAGAACGCGAACGCGCAGCCGCTGTAGAACAGCACCAGCGCTGATGCCAGCAGCGGAAAGGCCAAACGCTTCTCGCGTTTGTACAGGCCGGGCGCGACGAAGGCCCAGGCCTGATACAGCAGCCACGGCATCACCGCGAACACCGCGACGAAGAACGCCAGTTTGAGCGGCGCGAAGAACGGCGAGGCCACTTCCACCGCGATCAGCTGGCCGCCCTTGGGCAACTTGTCCAGCAGCGGCTGTGCGAACCAGCCGTAAAGTCTGTTCGCGAACGGCAGCAGGCAGACGAACACCAGCATCAGCCCGGCGAGGGCGCGGATCAGCCGTACGCGAAGTTCGATGAGATGGGCGAACAGACCGATTTCCGCGCCGTCGAACGCGTCCGGATCAACGTCGGACATCGCGGCTCTCATCGTCGGTGACGGCCGTGTGGCCCGGTTCGACGGCATCAATGGCGCCTGGCAACATCCTGTCTTCGGCGTCGAGCAACGCGGCGTGTTCGCCAGGGTCGCGGTTGTCGTCGTCGGTGGTGCCCGGTTCGACCTGCGAGCGCATGGCGTCGAACTCGCGCCGCGCTTCGGCTTCGGCCGCGCGCATGTCTTCGCCGATATCGGTCACTGCCTTGCGGGTGTCGCGCACGGTGCGCTGCAATTCCTCGGTGGCCAGTTCGCGCTCGAGCTCGCTCCTGACCGAGTACCACTGCGCGCGGGCGCGACGCACCCACAGCCCAGCGAAACGCGCGGCCTTGGGCAGGCGCTCGGGGCCGAGCACCACGAGGGCGACAATCGCAATCAGAAAGAGTTCGGAAAACCCGATATCGAACATGGTCTGTAACCGGAAGCGTGCCGCGGACCCGACCGGAGCGGCCGGGCCGTCGCGGCGCGGATCAGCGGGCGACGTTGTCGTCGTTGCGCTGCGATTCGTTCGACGATTCGGGCTTGGCCTGGTCGCTCAGCTGCGCTGTCTTCTCGTCGTCGCGCATGCCTTTCTTGAATTCCTTGACCGCGTTGCCCACGTCCTTGGCGCCGCTGGTCAGGCGCTTGGTGCCAAACACCAGCAGCACGATGACCAGCACGATGATCCAGTGCCAAATGCTGAAGCTGCCCATGGCCATTCCGCCTAGATGTAATGAGGGAGCACAGGATAGCGCAGTCGTCGGGCCGGGGTTCTGAACCCGGTTCCGGAACCGGGTTCAGAACCCCGGCCCGACGACTGCGCTATCCTGTGCTCCCTCATTACATCTAGGCGGAATGGCCATGGGCAGCTTCAGCATTTGGCACTGGATCATCGTGCTGGTCATCGTGCTGCTGGTGTTTGGCACCAAGCGCCTGACCAGCGGCGCCAAGGACGTGGGCAACGCGGTCAAGGAATTCAAGAAAGGCATGCGCGACGACGAGAAGACAGCGCAGCTGAGCGACCAGGCCAAGCCCGAATCGTCGAACGAATCGCAGCGCAACGACGACAACGTCGCCCGCTGATCCGCGCCGCGACGGCCCGGCCGCTCCGGTCGGGTCCGCGGCACGCTTCCGGTTACAGACCATGTTCGATATCGGGTTTTCCGAACTCTTTCTGATTGCGATTGTCGCCCTCGTGGTGCTCGGCCCCGAGCGCCTGCCCAAGGCCGCGCGTTTCGCTGGGCTGTGGGTGCGTCGCGCCCGCGCGCAGTGGTACTCGGTCAGGAGCGAGCTCGAGCGCGAACTGGCCACCGAGGAATTGCAGCGCACCGTGCGCGACACCCGCAAGGCAGTGACCGATATCGGCGAAGACATGCGCGCGGCCGAAGCCGAAGCGCGGCGCGAGTTCGACGCCATGCGCTCGCAGGTCGAACCGGGCACCACCGACGACGACAACCGCGACCCTGGCGAACACGCCGCGTTGCTCGACGCCGAAGACAGGATGTTGCCAGGCGCCATTGATGCCGTCGAACCGGGCCACACGGCCGTCACCGACGATGAGAGCCGCGATGTCCGACGTTGATCCGGACGCGTTCGACGGCGCGGAAATCGGTCTGTTCGCCCATCTCATCGAACTTCGCGTACGGCTGATCCGCGCCCTCGCCGGGCTGATGCTGGTGTTCGTCTGCCTGCTGCCGTTCGCGAACAGACTTTACGGCTGGTTCGCACAGCCGCTGCTGGACAAGTTGCCCAAGGGCGGCCAGCTGATCGCGGTGGAAGTGGCCTCGCCGTTCTTCGCGCCGCTCAAACTGGCGTTCTTCGTCGCGGTGTTCGCGGTGATGCCGTGGCTGCTGTATCAGGCCTGGGCCTTCGTCGCGCCCGGCCTGTACAAACGCGAGAAGCGTTTGGCCTTTCCGCTGCTGGCATCAGCGCTGGTGCTGTTCTACAGCGGCTGCGCGTTCGCGTTCTACGTGGTGCTGCCGTCGGTGTTCGCATTCCTGGCGAAAGTCACCCCCGACGGCGTGGCGATGATGACCGACATCAACGCCTACCTGGATTTCGTGCTGGTGATCTTCCTCGCCTTCGGCATCAGCTTCGAGCTGCCGGTGGCGCTGGTCATTCTGGTGCTGCTGGGCTGGGTCACGCCCAAGCAGTTGTCCGAATGGCGCGGCTACGCCGTCGTCGGCATTTTCGTCATCGCCGCGATTATTACTCCGCCCGATGTGATTTCGCAGTTGATGCTGGCGATTCCGATGTGCCTGCTGTACGAGGTGGGGATCATCGCGGCGAAGCTGGTGGGGCGGAAGCCCAGCGCCGACGCGTGATTCGGTATTGGCGCACGTCAAGAGCAAATCCCCCCGCCATCGCTGCGCGCTGTCGGCCCCCTTTTTCAAAGGGGGCAAGAGCGGGCGCTATTGGCACTGATGGAATATCGATACAGCTTTGATGGCCGCCGATCACCGCCGATCACCGCCATCACCGCCCATCACAGCGATCACAGCTGATCGAGCGTACGGCCCGCAACGGCAAGAGACGAAACCACAACTTTATCGAACCTGCATTTGCCCCCTTTGAAAAATGGGGCCGACAGCGCGCAGCGGTGGCGGGGGGATTTGCTCTTCGTGCAGATCACCACCAGCGATCCGTACAGTATAGAAGTCGTACCACTCGAAGACCGTGCCGAGGCTGGACGCGAAGATGACCTTCTTGTGGCCCTTGGTGAGTGCGCCCGTAGCGGGTGCGGCGGGTGTTGCGGCGACACTGGACATGGTCCATTCCCTCAGGTTGTGATTGGGCACGATGCGTTGAAGCGCGTCAGAAGCTGTACTCGACGTGGGTGTGGATGCGGTGGAGATCGCCTTCGAGTTCGTTCTCCCGCGAAAGGTTTTTTTCGAACATGGCCCAAGACCCATGCTGCACTGCAATACGCCGCGCATGAGTCACACTGTGCGCATCCCCACATCCCGTCATTCCGCGGAGCTCGCCCCCATGTCGCAGATCGACAACGCGCCGTCTTCCACTCCATCCGCCGCTTCATCCATGTATCCGGTGCCCGAAGCCTTCGCCGCCAGCGCGCGTATCCGCCGCGAGGATTACGAACGCGATTACGCTGCGGCCGCCGCCGATCCCGATGCCTATTGGGGCAGGATCGCGAAACGGCTGGACTGGTACAAGGCGCCGACGACGATCAAGGACGTGAGCTTCCGCGTCGAAGACTTCCGCATCCACTGGTATGCCGACGGCGAACTCAACGCCAGCGTGAATTGCCTCGATCGCCATCTCGCCACGCGCGGCGACAAGACCGCGCTGATCTTCGAAGCCGACGACCCGGCGCAACCGTCGCAGCACGTCAGCTATCGAGAACTCTACGAACGCGTGTGCCGCCTCGGCAACGCGCTGCGCAATCTCGGGGTGAAGAAGGGCGACCGCGTCACCATTTATCTGCCAATGATTCCCGAAGCGGTGGTGGCGATGCAGGCCTGCGCGCGTATCGGAGCGATCCATTCGGTGGTCTTCGGCGGGTTTTCGCCGCAGTCCATCGCCGACCGCATCGCCGATTGCGCCACCACGCTGGTGATCACCGCCGACGAAGGTCTGCGCGGCGGCAGGACCGTGCCGCTGAAGGAGAACATCAACGCCGCGCTGAAGATGCCGGGCACCGACTCGGTGCAGACCGTGCTGGTCATCCGCCACACCGGCGGCGCGGTCGATATGCAGATGCCGCGCGACCGCTGGTACGACGCAGTGGTTGACGATCAACCGGCCGAATGCGAACCCGAACGCATGAACGCCGAAGACCCGCTGTTTATCCTCTACACCTCGGGCAGCACAGGCAAACCCAAAGGCGTGCTGCACACCACCGGCGGTTATCTGGTATGGGCCAGCTACACGCACGAGGCGGTGTTCGATCTGCGCGAGGACGACATCTACTGGTGTACCGCCGATGTCGGCTGGGTCACCGGCCACACTTACATCGCCTACGGACCGCTGGCCAACGGCGCGACCGCGGTGGTGTTTGAAGGCGTGCCGAACTATCCGACCGTCTCGCGGTTCTGGGAAGTCATCGACAAACACAAAGTCACCATTTTCTACACCGCGCCCACCGCGATCCGCGCGCTCATGCGCGAGGGCGAGGCGCCGGTCAAGACAACATCGCGCGCATCGCTGCGCCTGCTGGGCAGCGTCGGCGAACCGATCAACCCCGAAGCCTGGCGCTGGTACTACGAGGTGGTTGGCGACAGTCGCTGCCCGATCGTTGATACCTGGTGGCAGACGGAAACCGGCGGAACGATGATCTCGCCATTGCCCGGCGCGACCGATCTCAAGCCCGGTTCGGCCAGCACACCCTTCTTCGGCGTGCAGCCCGCGCTGGTCGATGCGGAAGGGCACCTGCTGGAAGGCGCGACCGAAGGCAACCTTGTGCTGCTCGATTCCTGGCCGGGGCAGATGCGCACCGTCTACGGCGACCATCAGCGCTTCATCGACACTTATTTCAAGACCTGCCCGGGCATGTACTTCACAGGCGACGGCTGTCGCCGCGATGCCGACGGTTACTACTGGATCACCGGTCGCGTCGACGATGTGATCAACGTCAGCGGCCATCGCATCGGCACCGCCGAAGTGGAAAGCGCACTGGTTTCGCACCCGAAGGTCGCCGAAGCGGCGGTGGTCGGCTTCAACCACGACATCAAGGGCCAAGGCATCTACGCCTACGTCACATTGATCGCCGGCGAAGCGCAGACCGAAGAGCTGCGCAAAGCACTGGTCGCGCATGTGCGTAAGCAGATCGGACCGATCGCCACGCCCGACTTCTTGCAATGGGCGCCGGGCCTGCCAAAAACCCGCTCCGGCAAGATCATGCGCCGCATCCTGCGCAAGATCGCCGATGCGGGTTCATCAGAGCTCGCACCTGATCAGCTGGGCGACACGTCGACGCTCGCCGATCCCTCGGTGGTGAAGTCGCTGGTAGATGAGCGCTTGGTGCGGTGAACCGATTGAAGGGCAAGAGCAAATCCCCCCTGCCCCCCTTTTTCAAAGGGGGGATGTGCATTGTCGAATATTGGGCGTCGACCTTGATCAGCGCGGCTTCGATCATCCGCTGAAGCGCAAGTCCGGATTCTTTGCACGCTGGAAAATCGCTTCCCTCCGATAAAAGCTCGATGCGCAAGAAGATCTCAGAGCCTGTTCAAAATCTTCTGAGCAACAGCGCCAAGAATGCAAGATTTACGAATTGCAGACTTGTATTGAGTTTTCGCTCGCAGTTCTTCCATAGTC
>JAYUIZ010000136.1:0-1017 GCA_043765595.1 Lysobacter sp.
CCAATCGCGCGACAAGGGCCGCATCATCTGCGGACTCGGTGTGATGCGGCGTCATCCCGCGTTCGACGAATGGGCCGTACACCTCGCGCTGCCATTGCCCACTTTCGGGGTTGCGCTCCCAGTTCGACGGCCGACTGCTGGGCGTATCGCCTGCTCCTGCTGGAATCGAGAACGGATCGCGCTGTGCTGGCGGGCCGCCCAGCACCAGCTCTACCGATCGACTGGTCGCTTGATAATTGAGTGCGTTCTCCGTTGCTGGCGAAGCGCGAAGATCGCCGCGGCGCGCGTTGTCGATACCGTCGTCGCTGCGGTCGATCGGCGCTTCGCGCCGCCACCCCAGCGCAGGATTGTCGGGGTCGTAGGTCCAGGTGTTGCCGCGCGCATCGTCCTGATTGTAGATGCCGCGATTGTCGTTCCATTCGGCGACCTTGTCGCCGGCAAACACGCCCGCCACGCCGCCTATGGCGCCTGTCACCAGCAGGCCCGGGCCTGTTTCGACGCCAGCCGCCGCGCCGGTCGCCATGCCGATGCCGGCGCCCGCCCAGCCGCCGACGCTGCGCGCGCCGAAGTGGATCAACTCCGACTCGGCAGCCGTGC
Source organism: Lysobacter sp. (assembly GCA_043765595.1). GTDB lineage: Bacteria > Pseudomonadota > Gammaproteobacteria > Xanthomonadales > Xanthomonadaceae > Lysobacter_I. The sequence continues at coordinate 598 of JAYUIZ010000136.1, forward strand.
GATTGCCTTCGCCGGCCAAGCGACTGGCAGTGCGGACGCTGTCCGCGCCGTCGTAGACTTCCAGTGCGAGGCCGGCGATGCCGAGGGCACGCCCGGCTTGTATGTGTGCAGAGCGAACGCGATGGGGCGCGTCGATTTCCGGCGATGGCAGGTCGTGTCGAAATGTATTCAGACGCGGGCTTTCGCCGGGGCGGAACTCGGCCTGCGCTTCGTAGCCGTCGCGCAAGGCTCTGTACTCGCTGTTGCCGATGAACCTCTGCTCGTAGGCTTCATCGAGCAATTCCGAACTCATCGACCGATGGACATCGGGGTGATCGCGCATGATCTGTGGGGAGTCGAAGTACTTGTCGTCCGACCAGATGCGCGTGATGCGGCCAGCCTCTTGTTCTCTGGCGGCGACTTCCAGCATGGAGACTTCGC
>JAYUIZ010000137.1:0-3026 GCA_043765595.1 Lysobacter sp.
CGCGCTGTCGCCGGTGCAGCGTGCCGCGCTGCAGGCGCTGGCCGACGGCAACGACGACCTCCACTTCGAACTGCATCAGTTCCCGTGGGACAGCGCGGCGGAAGCATGGCGACCGGTACCGCTGCTGCGCGCAAGCCTCGCCAACGGCCGCCAGTATCTCGACGCACGCCGCGGCGTGCTGCACGGCGTGTCTGCGGCGCAGTGCTCGGCAGCGCGCGAGCGGCTGCTGTCGGCGCCGCGCACGCTGCTGCTGGTCGGAAGCTGCGGCCTGGCGCTGTTCGATACACTGATTGCACAGTTCGACGACGCAGCGCGCGCGCGCCTGCGTATCGTTGCGTACGGCGCAGTGGCGCCGCGCTGGCCACACGGCATCGACGGCGCGCAGCTGCGCGGCGACCGCGACCGCATCGCTGCGTGGCTCGGACCGGGCGATGGCCCGCCGCCGCAGCGCATCGCGGCAAGGCATATGGATTATCTCGACGGCGATCCTGCGCGCAATCCGGTGATCGCCGCCGCACGCGAACAACTCGACTGGCTGCGCGGCGCATGACCCGGCCGCGCATCGAACTGCTGGCGCCGCCGTTCGCAGGCCATCTGCATCCGATCCTCGCCATCGGCCGCGCGCTGCGCGAAATCGCTGACATCGAAGTGATCAGCACCGAAGCCGCGCAGCCGCGGATCCGCGCCGCGGGCCTCACAGGCAGCGCGGTGGTGCCCGGCGCCGACGCCGCGCTGAAAGCCATCGTCGACCCGCCGCATGCGGTGGGCGCGCATCCGCTGCGACTGCATGCGCAGTTCCAGCGCAGTCTCGAATTGCTCGACGCGTTCGGTGCCGCCTTGGATGTGCGCTATTCAAAAGCACGACCGGATCTGGTGATCGCCGATTTCACCCTGCCCGTTGCGGGCGCGGCGGCGCAGCGTCGCGGCATTCCGTGGTGGACCAGTCATCCTTCGCCCTGCGTGATCGAAGCGCCGGGCGGACCGCCGGCCTATCTCGGCGGCTGGATGCCCGGCATCGGCGTGCTCGGCCGCAGCCGCGACGCACTCGCAGCCAAGGCCGTGCGCGGTTTCAAATGGAGCGTGCATCGCCTGCATCGTCGTCGGCTCGCCAGACTGGGTTTCCCATCGCTGTATCGCGACCATGACAGCGGCGACGACGGCAGCGAAGCGGCGTATTCGCCCGAATGCATTCTCGGCCTGGGCCTGCGCGAACTCGAATTCGAGCGCGCGTGGCCAGCTGCGCTGCATTTCGTCGGACCGATGCTGTGGAGCCCGCCGAACATCGGCGCGCCACCGCCGGACGACGATGCGATCAACATACTGGCGACGCTCGGCACGCATCTGGGCTGGGCCAAGCAGCGCATGGGCGAACATCTGGACACCGTGGCGCAGGCGTTGCCCACGATCCGCCTGCACTTCAGCGATGGCCGTCTTGACATGGGCTCGGACGCGGCGCATCGCACGTTGCATCGACACGCGTGGGTGGACTATCCGTCGTGGGTGCCGCGGATGCGCGCGGTGCTGCATCACGGCGGCGCCGGGGTGATGTGGGAATGCCTGCGCGCCGGCGTACCCGCGCTGGTGCTGCCGAACGACTACGACCAGTTCGATCACGCGGCGCGGCTGCACGCTGCCGGCGTCGCGCTTCGCCTGCGCCAGGCGCGGCAGATCGAACCGGCGCTGCGGCGCCTGCTCGACGGCGACCACGCGCTGCGCCCCGACCGCTTCGTCGAAGCACTGCGCCCCGGCGTGGCCGAGGCGCGGGTGGTGGCGCTGGTGCAAGCACGATTGGGACGATGAGAACCGCGCCGGCTGGGACGATGTCGTGAAACTCAGGTCCGACTCGCCACCGGTGCGCCCGCGGTCGCCTTGGGCACGTATTTGCGATTCAGCCAGATTCCCGATGCCACCGCTACGACCAGCGGCCCGAACCAGGCGACCAGACCGAAATTCTCCGGCACATGCAGGCCCAGCATGTCGATGACGCGATTCATGCCGATCGCGAGGAAGGCGATATGCGTGGCGACGCCGCAGCCGACCATCGCGGAGATGTGCTCTTTCATCCACCAGCGGGTCAACGCCAGCGGACGGAAACGACGGATCAGCATGGTTGTGCCGTTGTGCAGGCCGATGGCACTGAATCCCATCAACAGCACTTCGGAGGTCTGCAGCCCCATCAAGAACGTCGCGGCCGACGCCGCCAGATTCAACACCGCAACCGCCACATACGCCTGCCCACGAAAGGCAGGCTGATCGCGTTTGCTGCGGATCGCACGCCGTCCCACCCACATCGAACTGGCGGTGATCACCACCAGATACGCGAGGAACGTCGCTGTGACAACGTTGCCGCGCATCGCGATGATGGCCGCCATCGGAATCGCGGTGACCACGATGCCCAGCATCGCGAGCATGTAGGTCTTGCCGGCCCGCAAGTGCCGGGGCGAGCCTTTCTTCGCGAATGCGGCGATCCAGAACGTGATCAGCGCGACCATGCCGCTGAGACCGTGGGCGAGCAGTATGATTTTGTAGACAGAATCCATGGGTGGTTCCCCCGGTTGCGTGCGCATCGACGCTGGAGACAGTCTCCGGATCCCGGGAACGGCGCGGCACCTGCCCGCAGTCACCCCGCGGGGGTGAGAAAAGTCACCTTCGGCGCCCGACCGCTTCCGCATGCGCATCGCCGCTGCCATGCTGCGTGCATGACGACCCCGCACCCTACCGGCTACCGACTGCAATCGCACGACGGCACCTATACACAGCGCTTGTTCGCGCCGCTGAACATTGCCGCCTATGTCACTTGGTTCGCGGTGAGCCTCGAGGTGATCGATCCGGATAAGCTGCGCGCCGCCAGTTCGGCGCTGTGGATGCGCGAATGGGCGGGCGTGGCATCGCTGCTGGCGATGCTGGCGCTGTTCGTTTCCTCCGCCGCGCGCCGCAACGAGAACGACACGCCGCAGTGGAACGTCATCCTACAGGGCCTGCTGGTGTTGTTGACCGAGTGGCTGCTGCGCGGTGGACACACCGCA
>JAYUIZ010000138.1:0-3023 GCA_043765595.1 Lysobacter sp.
CTTGACGAGAACCATCTTGCCGACGCGCCAGCGCCCAGCCTCGACGAGATCGCCTTTACCCTGCAGCTCGGCCGCAAATCCTTTGATCACCGGGTCGCCATCCTCGCCGACAGCCACAAGCGGCTGATCGACAGGCTGCAGTGCTTCTTGGCCGGCACGCGCGACGAGCACATTCTCATCGGTCACGTGAAGAATGCGGAAGGCATCACCAAGATGCTCAGCCGCAAAGAAAAAGATGCATTCGTCGATTTGCTCGCGAAGTCGCGCGATCCGATGAAGCTCTCGCAGCTGTGGATCGACGGCCTAGCTTCCGACTGGCAGGGCATGCAGACCGGCGGGCAGGGCAGACGTATTTCGCTGCCGACCTATCCGTTCGCGGACAAGCGCCATTGGCTCGAACCCGCTGAGGGCAGCGTGATCGGCGCCATGACGGTTGGGCACGCCGCAGGCCTGCATCCACTGATCGACAGCAACGAATCGACGTTCGAGCGCCAGGTATTCCGTAAGGTCTTCACTGACCGCGAATTCTTCATCTACGACCATCTGGTTTCCGACATCCCGACGCTCCCGGGTGTGGCCTATCTTGATCTGGCGCGCAAGGCCGGCGAGATTGCCGCGGGGCGGAAGGTCCGCAGGATCCGGAACATCCTCTGGGTCAGCCCGCTGACCGTCCAGAACGGCGTGCCGAACGAAGTCTTCATCGAACTGAAGCCCGTGGGCGACACGGTGACGTTCGAGGTCTTCAGCGAACGCGAGGGCGGCGGAAAACAGCTGTATTGTCAGGGCAAGCTGCAATACACCACCGTGCAGGAAGAGGCCGCCGAGGACGAATTCGTCAACCTCGATGCGATCCGCGGACGCTGCGAGAAGGTCAGCGACGCCGAACGCGCCTATCCGCAGTTCAAGACCCTCGGTCTGGGTCTCGGCCCGACCTTCCAGGCGCTGCAGGAGGTCCATCGCAACCCGCAGTCCAGCTTTGAAGTGCTCGGCGTACTGAAGATCCCCGAACTCGACGCGCTGCGCTTCGACGAGTTCGTGCTGCATCCCTCGCTGGTCGACTCCGCGTTCCAGGCTGCTATGGGCGCGCGCCTCGCCGACGCTGGCGGCGAAATGTTCGTGCCGTACTCGCTGGGCGAAGTGGAGATTCTGCATCCGCTCACGCCGGTCTGCTACAGCTATGTGACCGATGCGAACGATGCCAAGAAATCGTCGAACGTCTCGAAGATGAACGTGCTTATCGTCGACGAGCAGGGCAAGGTGCTGGTCAGGGTGCGCGATTCGGTCGGTGTGCCGCTGCTCGACGTGCATGAGAAGCCCGGCGCTGCGTCCAAGGCGCCGCCATCGGGCGATGGCGCTGCGTTTTCCACGCTGTATTTCGGCACCGAATGGCAGCCGTCGCCGCTCTCCATCCTCACGGGAGAACCGTCGCGGCAGACGGTTGTACTGTTCGCGCCGGACGCCGCGAGCCACGACGCCTACCGCGCCGCGCTTTTGGCCTCCGGCGGCGACACCGATACGCTGATCGCAGTGTTGCCGGGCGACGGTTACGCCCGTGTCGACGCGCATCGCTATCGCATCAATGCCGGCAACCAGGAGGATTTCGCCACCCTGCTGTCGGCGCTGCGCGAAGAGTCTGATGCCACGCTGCACGTGTGTTTCGCGTGGTCCGCGCTGCCCGGTGCCGATGCCCACGATCTGTCGGCTGAAGACCGCACGATGCAGGCGCTCGATCGCGGCGTGTATGCGTTCCTGTCCCTGACCCAGGCTGTGATCGCGCAGAAATGCGAGGCCGATGTCCGCCTGCAGTATTTGTATTTCAGCACCCCGCCCGCTACGCAACCTTACAACGAGGCGATCCAGGGTTTCGCGACGATCCTGCGCGCGGAGTGTCCGAAACTCGCGTGCAAGGTCGTCGAAATTGTCGGCGCGGATCAGGGCTCTGAACCCGGCTTCGACACGGCGTCTGTTGCAGCGATCGCAGCGGAATTCCGCGACGACACCAAGGCACTCGCGGTGCGTTACCGCGAAGGCACGCGCTATCTGCGCCGCATTCAAAGCTGTCCCGCACCCGCCCCTGTGGCGCAGGACGCGGCGCCTATCCGGCACCGCGGCGTCTATCTCATCACCGGCGGCGCAGGCGGTCTGGGTCTTATTTTCGCCGAACATCTGGCGAAACAGTTCCAGGCGCGGATGGTGCTGAGCGGTCGTGGTGAACTGAAGCCCGATACCGAGGCCGCGCTTGAAGCGATGCGTGCTGCGGGCAGCGAAGTGGTGTATGTGCCGGCCGATGTGTCCAAACGCGAGGACGTTGAGAGACTCGTCCGCGTGTGCAAGGACAGCTACGGCGGGCTGCACGGCATCATCCACAGTGCCGGTGTGCTGCGCGATGCGTATCTGCGTAACAAGACCCGCGACGAAATGGCGGCCGTTTTCGCACCCAAGATCCGCGGCTCGGTGCTGCTGGACGATGCCACGCGCGACGAACCGCTTGATTTCTTCGTGATGTTTTCGTCGCTGGCGGCTCTGGCCGGCAACGCTGGCCAAAGCGACTACTCGTACGCGAACCACTTCATGGATGCGTTCGCCGCGCAGCGCAATGCGCGTGCGCGCGCCGGACAGCGGCATGGCAAGGCGCTCAGCCTCAACTGGTCGATCTGGGCCGAGGGCGGCATGCGGCTGGACGAGCAGACCTCGCTGTTCTTCGAGCGCAATCTCGGTATCCGTGCGCTGGAGCGCGAGGTCGGCATCCAGGCGTTCATGCTGGGCCTGAACAGCGATCTGCCGCACCTCGCGGTGCTGCAGGGTGTGAAGGACAAGGTCGAGCGCGCGTGGGGCATCGGCGTGGACGAGGCGCCGGCCAAGGCCGCCGCAACGGGCTCCGCCGCCCCGACTGCGCCGGCGGCTGGCGAAGACGGCGATCTGGCGATCCTGGTCCAGGGCGCGCTGTCGCAGATCGTCATGGACTTCCTCAAGATCGATGCCGACGATGTCGATCTGGACACGATCCTGCTGGATCTGGGTTT
>JAYUIZ010000139.1:0-3022 GCA_043765595.1 Lysobacter sp.
GGACTTGAACATGTCGAGCATGCGTTCGGTCACCACATAACCGCCGGCAGCGTTGCCGGCGCCCAGCAGCACGGCGACGAAGCCGATGGCTTTCTCCAGCGTGGTGTCGGCGTGGCCCAGCACCACCATGGCGCCGATCAGGACGATGCCGTGGATGAAGTTGCTGCCGGACATCAGCGGGGTGTGCAGGATCACCGGCACCCGCGAAATGATGACGTGGCCGGCAATCGCCGCCAGCATGAAAATGTAAAGCGCTACGAAACCATCCGCCATCGTCGTTCTCCCAAGGTCTGCCGGCATCATAACCGCCGCGTCGGGACAAACCATGGGGCGGCGGGCGCCCTCATCCCGGCCTTTCCCCGCGGGCGGGGGAAGGAGACAAGCGTGGCGGCCAGCAAGAACAGAGGCACGCGGCAACGAGCCGAGGCGCCTGTGTGCGGATTTCCTGCCTATCGCTGTCAACCGGACCGGGGCTGGGGCGTTTCCCTGCCTGCAGGCCAGCCGCCCCCTCCGACATCTGCTTAGAAGGATTCGCCATGAAGCCCCCGATCCCCTCCCCGCTGCTGTCCGCCCTGCCCGATGCGCGCCCGGGGCCGCCGGAACCGCAGGCGTTGAGGTTGAACGGGCATGGCCGACGGCCAATCCACCGATGCTGACCTCCCCCGCTTTAAGCTTGCGCGCGTGAGCTCCGACGACACACCCACGCGCGTCCCCTCGGCCGTCCACTCCCCGGTGGCGGCCGAGGGATTTTCTCTCGATGCCGGCCTTTCGATAGACGGGTTCCTCGAAGGCATCTCGGCGCGCGCGTTCCGGTTCGCCGAACTGGGACTGCGGCACCGCGAGGATGCGTTGGATGCGGTGCAGGACGCGATGATCCGGATGATGGGCTATCGCGAGCGGCCGTCGGCGGAGTGGACGCCGCTGTTCTGGAGCATCCTGCGCAGCCGGATCGTCGACATCCAGCGCCGAAGCCTGTTTCGGATGCGTTGGCTGGTGTCGCCCAGCGCGAAGACCGCGGACGACGACACCATCGACTGGATCGAGCAGGCGCCCGACGACGCGCCCGGCCCTGCGCGGCTGCAAGACAACCGCGAGGCGTATCGATCCGTTGCCACCGCACTGCGCGCGCTGCCCGCGCGCCAGCGCGAAGCCTTCACCCTGCGCATGCTGGAAGACTGCGATGTCGCCACCACCGCGCGGATCATGGGCTGCAGCGAGGGATCGGTGAAAACCCATCTTTCGCGGGCCCGCGACACTCTGCAGAAACAGTTGGAGGATTTCCGATGACTAAGGACCATTCACGCGACCACCGCGACGCGCGCCCCGACGACCAGCTTGCGCAGGCCGTGCGCAGCGCGCATGCCGCGTCGCTGGACCATCTTTCGCCGCGCGTCCGCGCGCAGCTTGCGCAGCGCCGCCACGCCGCGCTGGCAGAACACGGACGGCCGTCCGAGCCGGGCCGCTGGCCGATGTTTGCGCTGGGCAGCGCCGCCGCGTTGACGCTGGCGATCGGGCTGTTCGCGCTGCGCGACGGCAGCGGCAGCGACACCGTCGCGCCGTCGCCGGGCCAGGTTGCGGTGACGCCCGCCCGCGTTGCCGTCGATCCATCGCCTGCGCCGCCGACCACCGCAACGACGCCGGCCGCCGCGACCGAGCCGGCAAGCGCGGTCGCCAGCACCGGCACGCCGCAGCCGGCGATCGACAGCATCGTCATCGACGACGCACTGCCGGCCGATCTGCTCGCAGCCGGATTCTCCGGCGCCGACGAAGCCATGGGTTTCGACGCACTGCAGGAAAGTCCGGATTTCTACCTGTGGCTGGGCTCGGACAGCGCCCAGGTCCATCGCTCGGAATTGCTATGAACTTCGGAGTTGCTATGAATGCCACCAACATCCGCATGAACACCCGCATCAACCCATTGCCCACCCTGCTGTGCGCGGCGTTGCTCGCCTGCGCCGGCATGGCGCCCATCGGCATGGCGTCCGCGCAGACGCCGCCAGCTCCGTCGCCCCGGCAAGCGCAGAACGCGCCGCAGCCGCCGGAGTGGGAGCGCTTGTCGGCCGCACAGCGCGAAGCGATTGTCGCGGTGGTGCGCGAGCGCTGGAACAGCAATCCCCGCGAGCGCGGGCGGATGCTGGAGCATGCCGAGCGCTGGCAGCGGATGACGCCCGAGCAGCGCCGCAGCGCCGAAGAAGGCAAACGCCGCTGGGAACAGATGTCGCCCGAGCAGCGCAAGGAAGCACGCGCGGCGTTCGAGCACGGCCGCGGCCTGCCGCCAGCGGAGCGTGCGGAACTGCGCCAACGTCTGAAAGCGATGACGCCGGAAGAACGTCGCGAATGGCTGCGCACGCACCGCAAGCCGCGTGAGCGCCAGCTGTGAATGCCGCATCGCGCCGTTCGCCTTGGCCCGGGTTGGGATTTGTCCTGCTGCTGGCAGTGGGCGCTGTGGGCGCGGCATTCAGCCAGCCTGCGCCCGCCGCTGCGCAGGCGTCCGCAGCGGCGGCGATGCCCGAGGTCGCCTACGGCACGCATCCGGCGCAGCGGTTTGATGTGTATCTGCCGGCGCAGACAAAAAGCGCGGCGACCATCTTCTACGTCCACGGCGGCGGCTGGCGTCGCGGCGACAAGGCGATGCGTGGGCTGATCGAAGCCAAGCAGAAGCGCTGGACCGCAGCGGGCGCGATCGTGATTTCGACGAATTACCGGATGCTGCCCGACACCGATCCGCTGGAGCAGGCGCGCGACATCGCACGCGCGGTTGCGAAGGCACAGGACACGGTCGCCGCGCTCGGCGGCGACCCGGAAGGCTTCGTGCTGATGGGCCATTCCGCGGGTGCGCATCTGGTCGGCCTGCTGGCGGCTTCGCCGCAGATGGCCCACACGTTCGGCGTGAAGCCGTGGCGGGCCAGCGTTCTATTGGACGGCGGTGCGATCGATACAGAAGCGACGATGCAAGGCCGCAATCTGCCGCTGTTCGACGATGCATTCGGCAAAGACCCGGCCTATTGGCGCGCGGCGTCGC
>JAYUIZ010000140.1:0-8932 GCA_043765595.1 Lysobacter sp.
GTCCGCTGCTTTTTTGCAAATAGCAGCGGGCTGACGTCCGCTCTACAGGATGGGGATAAAGGGATTGCTTACAGCAGATCGCCGCCTGCGGACAGCGCGCGTTCCAACTGATCGCCCATGCCGCCGATTTCAAGAATCAGACGATCAACTTCGCTCGGGCCGAGGCTTTCATAAGGTCGGTTCTCGCACAGTTGCAAGTACGGCACGTGGTCAAGTTCGCCGATAGCGAGATAGCCGACCCGGCTTTCCCAGTTGAAGGCCAGCGCGCGACGGCAGTCGATGCCGGTGGTCGGCGCAATCACGGTGCTGAAGCGCAGATAGGTGCGGCCGTCGTCGTCTTCCAGTTCGGAGAGAAAAATCGCCTGATGACGGCGGCCCTGTTCGAGCGAGAGTTCGACGCAGAGCATGTAAGGCTCCTGCATCGTGATCCGGAAGTCGCCGGAAGCGAGGTGGCTGCGGATCTGTTCGAAGTTTTGCATGGGGAGCCCGGGGGATAGCGTTGCATTATGCTACCCCCCAATGGACGCACTGTCTGCCGCCGACCACATCCTCGCCACGAACCGCGCGATTCCGCGTGGCGAAACCGCGGCTTACGGCGTCGTTGCCCAGCGCGCCGGCTTGCCCGGGCGCGCGCGCATGGTTGCGCGTCTGCTGTCGCAGAACGACGATCCCACGTTGCCGTGGCATCGCGTGTTGCGCGCCGATGGCCGCAGCGCGTTTCCACCGGATACGCCGCATCATCGCGAACAGCTCGACCGCCTGCGTTGCGAAGGCGTGCGCATCAACGATCAAGGCCGCGTGCGTGCTACGAAGCATGCGAAATCGGTCGACGAGGAAGTGTGGGGATAGTGGATGTCCCGAGAGCGGGTTTTGAGGTTCTTGACAAGCGCGGTTGCTGGCGTCAAACCGGACCGGAAGACGGCCTGCGTAACCACGCCGCGATGCTCAGCCGTTCGCGCATCGCCGGCAAGACTTCGTGCTCGAGCTCGCTCAGAAAACAGATGCTGCCGCCGACGGGATGCACATCGATGCTGTGGGCACTGATGTCTTCGTCGCTGCGATACAGCCGCAGCGCGCCGCCGTCGTCCGCGCCCCAATCGGGGTTGAGATAGGTGACCCACGAGACTACGCGCGCGTCGCTGTCGCGGAACCGGTCGCGATGACGGGCGTAACCGCCGCCGGGCGGATATGCGGCGTAATGCGCCTCGCATTCGACCAGACCAAGAAACAGGCTTCGATTGAGCATCGTGCGCACGTTGTCCAGACGCGCGAGGAATTCGCCCGCGGGCGCGCCGCAGCGAGGATCGTCCAGCCAACGCGTGGCATCGGCGCGGACGTCGTTGCGTAACGCACGACCGCTGCTGCGGCCCACTGCTGCTGGGGACAGGTCGCCGGTTGCGTGCAATCGCAGCAGGTCTTCGCGCAGCGCGTCGCGCAGGTCTTCATCGGGCCAGCCAGCGATCCAGCAGATGCCGTGGTCGCGTAAAACATCGCCAAGCATGGACGGGGTATGCGAAAAATCGTCGCCGGAAAGGGTGGGAAGCGCGGACATCCCGTTATCATAGTCGTCGCATAGAACGCTCGATGGATTGAGGCGCTCGATGATTCCGGCTTCTTTCCCCCCAAGGATCACGGATGTTTTCCAAGCTGCCCCCGGTCACCAAGGCGCTGCTGCTCGCCAACGTGCTGATCTTCCTGCTGCAGCAGGTGCTGCCCGACGCCTATCTCGCGCCGCTGCGACTGTGGCCGTTCAATCTTGACCGCGATCTATTGTCGCCGTCGTCGTCGTTCATGCCCTGGCAATTGCTCACGCATGCATTCATGCACGGCGATCTGCTGCATATCGCGATGAACATGATTTGCTTGCTGATGTTCGGCGCCGAGCTGGAGTCGTACTGGGGCAGTCGCCGTTATCTGATCTTCTACGCCTTCTGCACGCTGGGCGCCGGGCTGTGCCAGGTTGCGGTTGCGACGCTGATGCTGAGTCAGGGGGCCGTGGCGTATTCGACCCTGGGCGCGTCGGGCGGCGTGTTCGGTCTGCTGATCGGTTACGCGATGTTGTTTCCGGACCGCCGCATCGGCCTGTTGTTCCTGCCGGTGCTGCTGAAGGCGCGGACGCTGGTGATCATTTTCGCCGTCGCGCAGCTGGCGCTTGGTTTCAGCGGTTTAGATACCGGTGTGGCCCATTTCGCGCATCTGGGCGGCATGCTGTTCGGTTGGCTGTTGATCCGCTGGTGGCGGCGTCCAAAGCCGCCCATCGCGCCGCTACCGCCGAAGAAACGGCCCTCGCATCTGCGCATGGTGAAATGACTTGGGTCGTCGCGTTTCGGGTGCGCAGGCCCCGCGGCCCGGCGGCGTCCGCTGAAGGAGCGCCGGCGCTGCGGTTTGGGCGCTGTGTTATGGTCCCGGCTCGACGCCCGCAGACTGGGGACGGCAGGATGAAGAATCGCGCATGAAGTGGGATGTTTTCACGGTACTGGAGCAAGTGCTGATCCTGCTGACGATCGGCAGCCAGGTGTGGATCGCGATCAACGTGATCATGAAATCGCAGGGCGCCGAACAATACGTCCGGATCATGTCGTTCTCGACCGGTTTCCTTGCGTTCCTGGTCACCCGCGCGCTCGGCGTGACCTTCGCCGACCTGATGCTGGCGACCCATTCCAGCGATAGCTCGTTCGCCGTACTGGTAATCGGTGCGGTGTTCCCGTTCCTGGTGGGCGTATTGATTTCAGAGGGCACGATTTTCGCCCTTCGGCTGGGGATGCCGGTTCCGATCCGGATGCTGCTGATGGTCGCGGCTTTCACGCTCTCTCAGGCGGCATACACCAACTACATCGCGCTGGCGTCGCAAGTCACCACGCTGGACAAGGCCTTCATTCCCAATCTGTCGTATGCGATCGCGGTCGGTCTGTGGCTGACGTTCCGCTATCGGGACATGGGGCCGACCGTCGACGCGGCCCCAAAGGGCAAATAGGGCGGATCAAGCAGAATCGACCGAAGCGTTTCCGTTCACGCGTACAGGGCCGCAAGTAGAAACGCCGGTCTATTGAGATCGGCGTTTTGTCAAGCGCGATGCGCTGCGTGGGCAAGCATGCTCATCGCAAGGCGAGCATGCTTACCACCAGCCCCACCACGGCCACGGGCTGGGCCGGGTCACCACGTCCACGTGTTCGCGAACTGGCCATAGATAGACCACGTCGGCGGCCATTCGCGGGAAGCGATAGTCGTATTCGCCGATCTTACGGGTTTCGTAGCCGTCGATGCGGCCGGTGAAGGTGACTTCGCGGCTATCGGTGAACAGCGCCGGATCGTAGAAGCCGGTGCGGCAGGCGATGAAGCGGCCGCGGGTGTTGTCGGCGGCCCAGTACGGACGACCCTGGCTGTCGAGCTCGGTCGACAGCATTTCGAAACAGGTGCGGTCGGCCAGCGGTTCGGTGCGGACGATCCGGCCGCCCCAGCGCACCACATTGCCGGTGCTTTCCTGCTGGGCCGCCTGGTGCGGGGTGATCGCGGCGAATTCGCCGCGCAGGGGTATGGCCGAGGTGGCGCAGCCGGCGAGGGCGGCGGCCAGAGCGGCTGCGACGAGCGTACGAGGGTGGATGCGTGGGTATTGCATGCGTGGATACATGGGAGTCTCCGGAATGTTCAAGGTCGGTGCCTGCGCAGGTCGCGGAGCAGTCCTTCCGCGCTTGCGATGCCGCCATGGCCGCGAGCGTACCGCCAATCGACGAAACGTGCGCTGAGCCCGATCAAAGTTTGCGCCTGGGGGCGGACTTCTATCACCCGCGCGACCCAGAGCGTGACCGGTTCGTGCGGTTCGCGGCCCAGCCGCAGCCGGCGGTAGCGACGTTCCAGCCGCCGCCAGGCGCGCAGCACCGGGTCTTTCTCGCGTTCCTGGCGGGTGGCGAGCCAGAACATGCCCGAGAGCGCCAGCACGGTGGCGATCACGAACAGCTGGACCAGGCGGGCGGAATCGAGATCCGGGACGCCGAAGGACTGCAGCAGACGGCGCTGGCGCGCGGCGCTGTAGCCGAGTACGAAATCGTTCCAGCTGCGGCGCATCCAGTCGCCGACATCGAAGACCGTACCGAGGCCGGCGAACCCGCCCAGCGCACCGGGCCTGCGGTCGGCGAGGGTGTCGTAGATGCGTTCGGGCGCGACCGCGGCGGTGGGGTCCACGCGCACCCAGCCGCGGCCCTGCAGCCAGACTTCGGCCCAGGCATGGGCATCGGAGCGGCGCACAAGCCAGTAATCGCCGACCGGGTTGCGGTAGCCGCCGGTATAGCCGGTAACCACCCGCGCCGGGATGCCGGCCGAACGCATCAGGAACACGAACGCACCGCTGTAGTGTTCGCAGAACCCGGCCTTCTCGTCGAACAGAAATTCGTCGACGGTGTGGCGGCCGAGCAGCGGGGTGTCGAGTGTGTAGGCGAATTCGGCGCGGATCCAGGCGATCGCGCGTTTGACGATGGCGTTATCGCTTGCTGCGCTGGGAGGCCCGGCCTCGCGCCGCCAGGAGTCGGCCAGGGCCCGCGTGCGCGGGTTGTAGCCGGCGGGCAGGCGCAGGGCGAGTCTGCGCAGCGATGGGTGCAGGTCGGTTTCGAGCGTCGCCTGCGGCGAGGAGCGCATCCGCCAGCGGGTGATGCCGTTGAGCTGGACATCGCTGCGCAGGCTGAAATCCCTGCCCAGGCGGCTGCCGGGCGGCGCGGCCAGCGGCATTTCCAGCGCGACCAGCTGATTGCGCTCGGTCGGTTCGATCTCGAGTTCGTAGTCGTAGCGTTTTGGCCCCGGCACCGCCTGCGCGCTGCCCATTGCGCGCGACCATTCCACTGCGGTCCAACTGCGGCCGTCGAAGTCCCACAGCACCGGGCCTCGCCAGTACATCTGCGTCTGCGGCGGTGCTTCGCCGATGAAGGTCGCGCGCAGCGCGGGGCTGTCGTCAGCGACCATGTCGATCCAGTCGCCCGGCGTCATCCGGTCGGACAGACCCGGGCGGCTCAGCGCACGCTCGGGGACGCCCCACAGCGGCGCGCCGAAGCGCGGAAACAGCCAGAACACCACCATCGCCAGCGGCAGGCCGATGGCAATCATCCGCAACACCGTGCCGAATCGTCGCCAAGGCCGGCCCGGAGGGGCGGTTTCGCCGACTTCCACTTCCGAGAGTTTCAGCAGCGTTGCCAGCACCGCGACCGCGGCGATCAGCCCCATCGTCAGCGACCGCGGCCCCTGATCGAGCAGGAAAGTCGCGAACGGCGCGAACAGCGCGAAGCCGAGCAGGCTGCGGGCATCGCGGAGCGAGCGCATTTCCACCGGCTTCAGTGCCAGCATCGTTGCCAGCAGCGCGCAGCCGGTGTCGCGGCCGAAGCGAAACTCGTAGAGCGTCATCACCGAGCCGATCAGGGCGACGATGAGGATCAGCCGCAGCCAGGCGGGCGCACGGCCCTCGCGCGCCAACAGCGGCACCGCGACGGCGATCGCACCGATTCCCAGCGCCAGCATCGGCGGCACCTGCAGCAGCAGCGGCAGCAGGCAGGCGCCCGCAGCCAGCAGCGTCCAGCGCCGGGCGATGGCTTCGAGGGTTTCGGTCCGTTCCCCGTCATTCCGCAGGGGTCGCGGATCGGGCACAGTTGAGAGAGCGGCCTGCGCCATCGGTTATCGCCTCCCGTTACGCAAGGGCGGGGGAGACGCCGCAGGCATCAGCGCCAGCGCTTTCAGACAGGCGTGGCGATGCAGCGCGCCCTGCGCCGGCCCCAGCGGCGGCTGCGCCGGCAGCAGCAGTCGATAACGGCGGCCATCGCGTTCCGCGTCGTCCACCCAGCGCGCGAGCCGGCGGATGCGGTGCTCGTAGGGCAGGGCGGCGAGCGTGCGCCAGTCCAGATCGATATCGGCCCCCAGCGGCTGTTCGTATTCGCGCACCAGCAGTTCGTTACGTCGCGCCGACGGCTTCCAGGCGATGGCCCGGCGCGAATCGCCGCGACGGTAGCTGCGTAGATGATGGACATCGTCGCCGGCAGGGTGCAGGCGCGCGATGGCGCGGTCGCCGCCGCCTTCGGGCAATGACGGTCCGTTCGCTTCGGGTGCCGGATACACCAGCAACGGCCGCTCCGCCCAGACGTAACTCCAGGCCACTACCAGCCCGAGCGGACGGGTGGTGGAGATGCGCAGACGTTCGGGTTCCAGCCAGCCGCGATGTTCGGTGGGCAGTTCGATCACCGCTTCGCCGGCCCCTTGGTGCAGCGACAGGAATGCGGTGTGTTCGCCCCATGCGATGCGTAGCCCGCGGCGTTCGCGGCCGGGTTCGGCGCGCGCATGCAGGCGCAGCTGCAGCGGCTTGCCGGCGCTGACCGGCTCGGCGCCTATCGCACTGATGCTTAGCGCCGATAGCTGCAGATGCGCGGCGAACAGGCCGGTATGCGCGGCGCCGCCCAGCAGCAGCGCGAGCAGCAGCGCCGGGTTGTTGTTGTAGTTCAGCGCGCCCAGCAGCATCGCCGACAGCAGCGCCGCGAAGAACAGGCCGAAACCTGTCGGCAGCACATAGATGCGGTGACGGTCGAAGGTCACCGGCAGCGCTTCGGGCGCACGCGGCTTGGTCCACTTCGCCGCGCGGCGTTCGATCCACTGACGCAACCGGGCACCGGATTCACTCATCGCGATTCACTCAGCTCGGCTCGCTCATTTCGACTGGCTCATTTCGACTCACTCATTCCGAATCATCTTTCCTGTCATCCCGAGGCGCAGGCGAGGGACCTGTTTCTAACAGAAGCCGTGTTTCCAAGAGAACCTGTTTCCAAGAGAAGCTTGTCTGCCGGCGGACGATCAGCAACAGGTTCCTCCACCGGCTCAGCCGATGTCTCGACGACAACCGCGCTCAATCCACCGCTACCGCGTGCAGGATCGATTTCGCCAGTGCAGTGCTGTCGCCGCCGTCGGCATCGGCCACCAGCCGATGCGCCGCCACTGCGATGAACAATGTCTGCACATCGTCCGGCAGCGCGTGTGCGCGACCCAGCAGCAATGCGTGCGCGCGCGCCGCACGCAGCAACGCCAGACCCGCGCGCGGCGACAGGCCGACGCGCACGCCGGGGTGATGGCGGCTGCGCGCCATCAGTTTCTGCACATAGGCGATCAGCGCCTCGCTGGCATGCACTTCGCTCACCGCGCGGCGCAGTGCGCGCACGTCGTCGCCGCTCAGCACCGCTTCGCTGCGCGCGATCAGATCGCGACGGTCGCTGCCCGCGAGCAGCGCGCGCTCGGCGTCCTCCGGCGGATAGCCCAGGTGCAGCCGCAGCAGGAAGCGGTCCAACTGCGAATCCGGCAGCGGATAGGTGCCGGACAGATCGACCGGATTCTGGGTTGCGATCACGAAGAACGGATCGGGCAGCGGATGGGTCACGCCGTCGACCGTCACCTGATGTTCGGCCATCGCTTCAAGCAATGCGCTCTGCGTGCGCGGCGGCGCGCGGTTGATTTCGTCCGCCAGCAGCACCTGCGCGAACACCGGGCCGGGATGGAACTGGAAACTCCGCGCCTGCGCGTCGAACACCGACACGCCGACGATGTCCGACGGCAGCAGATCCGAAGTGAACTGCACGCGCTGAAAATGCAGGCCCAGACTGGCCGCCAGCGCATGCGCAAGCGTGGTCTTGCCCAGCCCGGGCAGATCCTCGATCAGCACGTGACCGTCGGAGAGCAGGGCGACGAAGGCCAGACGCACTTCCTGCGGCTTGCCAAGTACCAATTGATTGACCTGTGCCTGAGCGCGTTTGAGGGCGTCGATCTGCGCGTCGTTTAGCATGTACGGGATTCGAGAGCGGGCGTCACGGGTTTCTCCGAAGGCGTTGCGGACACTTTCCGGCAGTGTAGCGAGACTACGTATTGAAACAGCAGACGGATTCGGCGAAACGAAGGTTCATCGCGCTCTGGGCGGCGGCGACGCTGTTCAAGTGCGTGCTTGCCGCGCGCTTGCCGTTGTTCGTGGATGAAGCGTTCTATTGGCAGGAAGGCCGCCATCTGGCGTGGGCCTATTCGGATCTGCCCGGACTCACCGCGTGGTTGACGCGATTGGGCGTCGAGGTCGGCGGCCACAGCGCATTGGGTCTGCGCTGGCCGTTCCTGCTGATCGCGGCGCTGCTGCCGTGGTGGGTCGCCGCCATCGCGCGGCGCGAAGCCGGGCCGGCGCATGCGTGGCAGGCCGGCATGCTGGCGGTGCTGCTGCCGCTGCTTGGCACGTTGGGCGTGCTGGCGCTGCCAGATGTGCCGCTGGCGCTGGCGACGGTGCTGTGCCTGGATGCGGGCAGCCGGCTGATGCGCGGCGCGACCTGGACGGCGACCGCGCTGCTGGCTGCGGGGCTGATCATCGGCGCGCTCACCCACTATCGTTTCATCGCGGTGATCGGCGTCGGATTCGTGGCGATGCTGATGCTGCCGGAGGGGCGGCGCGCGCTGCGCGACATGCGGGTGTGGCTGGCGGTGGCGCTGGGCGCGCTGGCATGGCTGCCGCTGCTGCTGTGGAATCTCGACAATGCCGATGCTGGCCTGCGTTTCCAGCTCGTCGAACGGCATCCGTGGGCCTTCCATCCCGATGGCCTGTTGTTCGTTGCGGTGCAGGCGCTTGTGGTCACGCCGCTGCTGCTGTTTGCGATGCTGCGCGCCGGCATCGCGCAGTGCGGCGCGGATGCTTCGGCCGGCGTGCGTTATCTGGCCTGGTGCGGGCTGCTGGTGCTGGGCGGATTCTTCGTGCTGGGTTTTTTCGCCGACAGCCAGCGCGTGAGTTTTCACTGGCCGCTGCCGGCCTATCTCGCGCTGCTGCCGCTGGCGCCGCTGGTGCTGTCGCGATGGTCGACAGCATGGCGGCGCGGCGCCTGGACGCTTGCGGCGCTGGGGCTGTTCGCCGGCCTCGGCTATTACGCAGCGGTGTCATCGCCGGCCGTGC
>JAYUIZ010000141.1:0-3017 GCA_043765595.1 Lysobacter sp.
GGCAAATTGTTCCCGGATCGGTAACAGCGGAGCTTTGCTCCGCTCTACATGTAGGTGTTTGAGATGATCACGCTTTACGGATTGAACAACTGCGACACCTGCAAGAAAGCTCGCAACTGGCTGAAGCGCTTCGATATCGCGCACGATTTCGTCGACTACCGCGACAACCGGCAAGCGCCGGAAACGCTGATCGCGTGGAAGGATGCGGTTGGTGGCTGGGAGTCGATGATCAACAAATCCTCGACGACATGGCGCACCTTGCCCGACAACCGCAAAGCGCCTGCATCCGACGCCGAATGGAAACTGCTGCTGAAGGAGTATCCGCAGTTGATCCGAAGGCCGGTGGTGGTCACCGACGACTCTGCCGTGAGCCAAGGTTTCAGCGACAACGGTTTCAAGAAGCGGTTCGGAGTGGGCGTATGAGCGAAGTTTTCGATCTGACCTGCGCCCTGATCGCGCGCCGCTCGATTACCACCGAAGACGCGGGCTGCCAGGCGATGCTGGCCGCGCGCCTGGAGCGCGCCGGTTTCCGCTGCGAGCATCTGCGTTACGGCCAGACCGACAACCTGTGGGCGACGCACGGCGAGGGCGGTCCGGTGCTCATGCTGCTGGGTCACACCGATGTGGTGCCACCGGGGCCGCGCGAAGCGTGGGCCAGCGATCCGTTCCAGCCCGAAGTCCGCGACGGCCTGCTGTATGGCCGCGGCACCGCCGACATGAAGGCAAGTGTGGCCGCGTTTGCGATCGCACTGGAACGCTTCGTCGTCGCACATCCGGATCACCCCGGTATGGTGGGCATGCTGCTGACCTCCGATGAAGAGGGCGATGCCATCGACGGCGTGCCGAAAGTCGCGCAGCTGTTCCGCGAACGCGGGCAGCGCATCGACTGGTGCATCACCGGCGAGCCGTCGTCGAAAGCGACGCTCGGCGATCTGCTGCGCGTCGGGCGTCGCGGCACGTTGTCGGCGGCCTTGACCATCAAGGGCGTGCAAGGTCATGTCGCGTATCCGGACAAGGCGCGCAATCCGATCCATCAGGCGATGCCGGCGTTGGTGGAACTGGCTGCGCGGCGTTGGGATGAGGGCTACGAAAATTTTCCGCCGACCAGTTTCCAGATCAGCAATGTGCATGCGGGCACCGGCGCCAACAACGTGATTCCGGGCGAACTGCAGGTGTTGTTCAATCTGCGCTACAACCCGACCTGGCGCGCCGAACAACTCGAACGCGAATGCGAGTCGACGCTGGCCGCGCACGGGTTGGAATACGCGATCCGGTGGCACCGTGGCGGCGAGCCGTTTTACACGCCGGAAGGGCCGCTGCGCGCGACCGCACGCGATGTGCTGACCGCGTTTTCGGGCGCAGTGCCGGAAGAGAACACCGCAGGCGGCACGTCCGATGCGCGCTTCATCGCGCCGCTGGGCGCGCACTGCGTCGAGATCGGGCCGGTCAATGCGAGCATCCACAAAGTCGATGAACATGTGTCGGTGGCGGATCTTGAGCGTTTGCCGGATCTGTATTTCACGCTGATCGAAAAGATGCTGGTTGCCCGGTAGAACTATGTTGTAGAGCGACCTGACCAGCCTCCAGCCGTTGAACGCCAAGCCGCTGAAACAACAGCATGTCGCTCACCTGAGTTCCTGATGGCAGATGCAGCGGACTGACGTCCGCTCTACGGGATACTGCTGCGCCGCGCTTGCAAACGCCTTCGGATCCGGGTTAGGGTTGATCCATGATCTCGCGTCCCGCCACCGGTCGTATCCTCAATCGCAATAATAATCTTGCGAACAATCGTGCATGCACGATGCGGGTCGGCGAACAGGCATAGCGGATAGAAACAAGCCCAGTTCCCAGAAACCCGCGCTGCATGCGCGGGTTTTTTGCTTTCAGCGCCAGACAATTCTCAAGGAGATATACCGATGTGTTCGATTCTCGGCGTGTTCGATCTTCGTCCCGGCGCCGATCTCGGCCCCCTGCGGCCGCTCGCACTGTCGCTGTCCGCGCGCCAGCGACATCGCGGCCCCGACTGGTCCGGCGTGCATGTGGAACCGCAGGCGCTGCTGGTGCATGAGCGCCTCGCGATCGTCGATCCTACCGGCGGCGCGCAGCCGCTGCATTCGGAGGACGGCGACCTCACCCTTGCGGTGAACGGCGAGATCTACAACCATCGCGCGCTGGAAGGCGCATTGCGCAAGCCGTACGCGTTCCAGTCGGGCTCCGACTGCGAGGTCATCAATGCGCTGTATGCCGAGAGCAAGACCCGCGAGGGCAGCGACATCGGTACGTGGCTCGATCGCCTCAACGGCATCTTCGCGTTCGTGCTGTGGGATCGCGCCGCGAACCGTTTCATCATCGCCCGTGACCCCTACGGCGTATGTCCGCTGTACTGGGGCCATGACGCCGACGGCCGCGTGTGGGTGGCGTCGGAAATGAAGGCGCTGGTGGGGGTCTGCGATGACGTGGCCCAGTTCCCGCCGGGGCATTATTTCGACAGCGCCGACGGCCAACTGCATCGCTATTACGAACGCGCCTGGCGCGATTACGACGCCACCGTCGGCGTGCAGGTGCAGGCGCGCGAACTGCGCGAAGCCTTCGAAGCCGCGGTGCATCGTCAGTTGATGAGCGACGTGCCCTACGGCGTGCTGCTGTCGGGTGGGCTGGATTCGTCGCTGGTCGCTGCCTGCGCCGCGCGCTTCGCCCGTCGCCGCATCGAAGATGGCGACGAGAGCGAAGCATGGTGGCCGCGACTGCATTCCTTCGCGATCGGCCTGAAGGGCTCGCCGGACCTCGCCGCCGCCGAAGTCGCGGCCAAAGCGCTTGGCACCGTGCATCACGGTTTCATCTACAGTTTCGAGGAAGGCCTGGACGCGCTGCCGGAAGTGATCAGGCACGTTGAAACCTACGATGTGACCACGATCCGCGCGTCCACGCCGATGTTCCTGCTCGCGCGCCGGATCAAGGCGATGGGCGTAAAGATGGTGCTGTCGGGCGAGGGCAGCGATGAGGTGTTCGGCGGTTAT
>JAYUIZ010000142.1:0-3016 GCA_043765595.1 Lysobacter sp.
CATTGCCGCCAAGGCAGCGCCACATCGCCCAGCGCCACGAAATCGCCGTTCAGCAGCGTGTCGCGCTGGTTATAGCGGAACGGGCGTCCCTGCGGATCCAGCACGCGGCCGCCGGCGGCTTCGACGATCACCTGCCCCGCGGCGGTGTCCCATTCGCTGGTCGGCGCGAACCGCGGATACACGTCAATGGTGCCTTCGGCGACGCGGCAGAATTTCAACGACGATCCAACGCCGACGGTTTCCAGTTCACCCATCTGCGCCGCCATCTTCGCCATGAACGCTTCGGTGCGGGCATCGCGGTGCGAGCGGCTGGCCGCCACGCGCAGCGGCGGCCGCGGCCGCGCGCGGGTGTTCAGCGCGATTTCGTCGCCCAGATCATCGCGCCGATACGCGCCGTGGACCAGATCGCCCCACCATAGCTCGCCAGTGACCGGCGCCTGGATCACGCCGAACGTGGCCACACCGTCTTCGATCAGCGCGATATTGACGGTGAACTCACCGTTGCGTTTGACGAATTCGCGGGTGCCGTCGAGCGGATCAACCAGCCACAGCCGCGACCAGCTACGGCGGGTGGCAACATCAATTGCTGCCGATTCTTCCGACAGCACCGGAATCTCCGGCGTGAGCCGCTGCAGGCCATCGACGATGCGGTGGTGGGATGCAAGATCCGCGGCGGTCAGCGGGCTGTCGTCGGTCTTGTGTTCGACATCGAACGGATGTTCGTAGATCGCGAGAATATCGGCGGCGGCGGCAACCGCCAGCGCGATCACCCTTTCGCGCACCGCGTCTTCAAGCAACATCGGCATGACGCAACCACTCCCTGACCAGAAAAAGAGCGGCGATCGAGCGCCCCTCGGAAAAATCCTCGGCAAGGATCAATTCGTGCAGCGCGTCGAGCTTCCACGGCACCACGTCCAGAATTTCAGGCTCGTCGCCGGGCAGACGTTCCTCGTACAGATCGCGCGCCAGCACCAGCACCGTTTCGTGGCCCATGTAGGTCGGCGCCAGACTGATTCGGCGCAGCACAATGAGCGAACGCGCGCCGTAGCCGGCTTCTTCCTTCAATTCGCGATTCGCGGCTTCTTCCGGCGTCTCGCCGGCATCGATCTTACCCTTGACCAGCCCGAGTTCGTAGCGATGGGTGCCGGCGGCATACTCGCGGATCAACAGCGCAGTGTCGTCGTCCAGCATCGGCACCACAATCACCGCCCCGTTGCCGGTGGCTGGCGCGCGATGATAGAGACGGCGCTCGCCGTTGGAGAATTCGAGATCCAGTTCCTCGATCACGCGCTCCGGGTCGCCGCGACGGCGACGGACCTCATGGATGGTCGGCAACGGCCGGCTCATGGCGCACCTGCGCGGACGCGCCGGGCGATAATGGGGGAATGAAGACGCATGTGCCGATGATAAACGACAAGGGCGCCGGCCAGCCGGGCGCGCGCGAAACGATCGCTGATGCCAGCGGGCATGACCTCGCAGACCAGTGGCGCACGCGCGATCTCGCAGTGCTGTGGCACCCCTGCACGCAGATGCGCGAACATCCGCACGCGCTTCCCCTGCTGCCGGTGGCGCGCGGCGAAGGCGCTTGGCTGATCGGCCACGACGGCAGCCGCACGCTGGACGCGGTCAGCAGTTGGTGGACAAACATCCACGGCCATGCCGAACCGCGCATCGCCGCGGCCATCGGCCATCAGGCAAGGACCCTGGAACAGGTGATCCTGGCGGGTTTCTCGCACCCGCCAGCGGTGGAACTGGCTGAGCGCCTGCTCGCCGTGGCCCCGCGTCAGTCGGGCCGCGCGCCGCTTGCCAAGGTGTTCTATGCGGACAACGGCTCCTCGGGCGTGGAAGTGGCGCTGAAGATGGCTTTTCACTGGTATCGCAACCGCGGAGACGAGCCGCGGCGCACCAGATTCGTTGCGCTGACCAACAGTTATCACGGCGAGACCGTCGGTGCGCTATCGGTGGGCGACATCCCGCTGTATCGCCGGGTATATGCCCCGCTGCTGCTGGATGTTCTTTTCGCGCCGTCGCCGGACGCTTTCGGCACGACGGATGCCTCTGCCGCCGCACAGCGCGCCGAGGACGCCGCCGATGCCCTTGCCTGCCTGCTCGATGCGCATCCGGGCGAGGTCTGCGCGCTGATCCTCGAACCGCGGGTGCAGTGCGCCGGCGGCATGCGCATGCACGACCCGGTCTATCTGCAACGCGTGCGCGACCTCTGCGACGCGCACGGCGTGTTCCTCATCGCCGACGAGATCGCGGTCGGCTTCGGCCGCACGGGGACCCTGTTTGCCTGCGAACAGTCCGGTGTGCAACCGGATCTACTCTGCCTGTCGAAGGGCCTCACCGGCGGCTTCCTGCCGCTGGCGGCGGTGCTGGCGACGCAACAGATCTACGATGGCTTTCTCGACGACTCGCGGGAACGCGCCTTCCTGCACTCGCACAGCTACAGCGGCAACCCGCTGGCCTGCGCGGCGGCGCTGGCCTCGCTCGACATCCTGCAGGGCGATGAGGTCATTGCCCGCAACCGCGGCACCGCCGTGAAGATGGCGACATTAGCCGCACCGTTCGCGTCGCATCCGCTGGTGGCGGAGGTGCGGCAAGCAGGCATGATCCTGGCGATCGAACTGCACCCCGAGGCCGATTGCCACGACGACGGCCACGCGGTGGAGATCGCGGGCCGCCGCGGCCTGCGCGCGTATCGCAAGGCGCTGGATCACGGCGTGCTGCTGCGCCCGCTGGGCGATGTGCTGTACTGGATGCCGCCCTACTGCGTGGACGACGCGCAGCTGGAGCAGATCGCCGCCGCTACCCGCGCTGCCATCGATGAAGCCGCCGCATGACCCACAACCGAGTCATTGCCAGTACCCAGCGCCGCTGTGTTTTGTGGGAGCGACGCAAGTCGCAGCGCCGCTGTACTTTGTGGGAGCGACCCAACTTGCGGCGCCGCTGTGCTTTGTGGGAGCGACGCAAGTCGCGACGGGCCATGATGCTGCCAGATTGCAGTCGCGACTTG
>JAYUIZ010000143.1:0-3014 GCA_043765595.1 Lysobacter sp.
GGAGTTCGAATCTCTCCACCCGTGCCACAAATTTTAAATCCAACTTACCGCGGTACCGGCAGCGGCGCCCGCAACGCCGCCCACCGTGGCGCCGACCGATGTTCCGACCGCTGCGCCTGCGCCGCCGGCATTGGCGGCGGGTGGCGCAGCAGCGTTGGCGGCGGGCGCATTGGTGGCAGGACGGTTGGCTGCAGCGTTGGCCGGTGGGTTGGCCGGCGCGTTTGCGGATGCGTTCGCCGGGGCATTCGCGGGCGTATTCGACGCCGGCCGGTTCGCGGCGGCGTTAGGATTCGCAGCGTTCGCAGGGGCATTGGCGGGCGGCGCGTTCGCAGGCGGTGCGTTTGCGGCAGGCGCATTCGTCGCGGAACGGTTCGCCGCGGCATTCGGCGGCGCTGGCGCGGCGGGCGCCGGGCTGGGACCAAGCGGTTTCGATCCTTCAGCCACGGATTTATCGATCCCCGCGCGACGCTGCTGTTCCGACTGTTGCTGCATCTGCAAGCGCGCGTTGCGCGATGCGCTGGGGTCGGCAATCTCCGCCGCCGGATTCAGCGTGCTATTGCGGATGCGGTCGGCCTGCGCCTGCGCGGCCATCTGGTTCAGCGGCAGATAGTCGGTATGGAAATTCAGTTCGACCGATGAGTTCAGTTCGAGATCGGTGTTGATCTCCTCGCTGCGCTGGGTGCGTTCGGTCGACACATAGCTGATGGTGTTCTCGACTTCGGCGCTGGCGCCCCATGGCCCTACGCCGAAACTGCCGCCGGCCTTGATCCGGTTTTTCACTCCGAACTCGCTGCCCTTGTCCTGGCTGGCTGCGCTGCGGGTGTCGATGTGGAAGCGCATCGACGCATTGATTTTGCCGCTGTCGATCACGATCCGCTGCATGCCCAGCATCACCATCGTCGCGAGCTGCTGCTGGCGCTGGCGGGCCAGATAGCGCCGCGCGAACGGCACCAGCTGCTCGGGGTTGCTGGCGTCGATGGATTCCTCTTCCGGCACGCCCAGGGTCGCGCGGACTTCCGCCTGGCCGGGCATTGACGCACCAGGACGCAGCCGGAGTTTGATGTTCGCGAGTTCTTCCTGCAGCTCCGCCAGTTCGTCCGGATCCAGCTTGTCGCCGGGCTTGGGCATCTCGTCGGCATCGGGCGTGTCGTATTCGATCGCTTCCGGAAAGTGATCGGCCACCCACTGCCGCACCTGCACCAGCCCGAACTGGCTGCGCTCGAAGCCTTCCGCCGACGCCGACACCGCGTTGAGCAGCTGCACGTACTGCTGCATCTGCTGCGCGTTGGCGTCGATCATCGCCTTGAACACGCCGTTGATGAGGTCGGTGACAAAACGCGGAAACGACACTGCGTTCAAGACATTCTTGGTAATGCCCGCGATGCGGTCGGCGGACTCGCCGAAATCCGGCTGCGCATCCTGCGCGCGCGCCAGCGGCGCCGGCGCGCGCGGTTCGGCGCGGCGCTCGATCTCGCCCTCCGCCTGGCCTTCCTCGGCGATGAGTTCGGCCGCCAGGGTGGACACTTTCACCATCGCCTGCGCCAGCGCCTGACGCTGCGGCGGCGACAGCGCGCCGTAGTTCGGCGTGCGTTCCAGCACGTCGCGCACCGCGACCCGGATCCACGGCGGCGGCGGCGGTGTCGGCGCGGTCGATGCCGGCGGCGCGGCGGTCGGCATGGCGCGCCCGACGGTCATGGTCAGGCCACCATCGGCATCAGCGGTGCGGATATCGACATCGGGCTCATCGCCGGCGCCGATGCCAGCCAGCGCTGCGCGGCGACGATGACTTCGACATCCTCAGGCTTGGCCGCATCGAAACGGATCGCGCTGTCGGCATAGTGATGCGCGAGCCACAGCAGCATCGTCTGCCCACTGCGCCCGCGCTCGACGTGTTGCTGCGCGGCGCCAACGGGAATGCCGCTCTGGCTGCCGACGATGGCCACCAGCCGCCACAGGTCCCGCACCGCGAACGCGGCCTGCAGCTTGCGGTCGCGCAGGAACACCAGCGCGGTGTTGATAGTCTCGACGATGTCGCGCGCGGCGATCGACGCCATCGGGTCGACGCGCTGGGCGAGGAATGCGGCGAAACTCTGGGCGTGGGTCGCCACCAGCACCTGTTCGCGCAGATCGACGCCATCGGCTTGAGCGACGATTCCCTCGCAGAGCACGCGCATCAGCCGGTCGAAATGCGGGGTTTCGATCACCCGCGCATAGATCGCGTTGCGCTCGTCGGCGTCCAGGCGTTCGCGCCGGCCACGCCAGAAATCATGCAGCAGGTTCGCGGTCGGCCCCAGCGGCTGGGTGATCGCGCCGCTGACGAACAGTCCGGCGATCAGTTCGGCGGTGGGCAGCAGCCCGGCGCGTTCCAGTTCGCTGGCGAAATACAGCGGCGCGGCGGCGTTGAGCTGGATCCGGTCCTCGGCGGTCGGCGCGCCTTCGGGCAGATCGAAATCGATGCCCGCCAACGCCTGTGCGTAAGCGACGTCGTGCGCATCCAATGCACCCAGCGCGGCCGAGAGCGCGCCCAGCAGCGCGGCATACGGATGCGGCGGCGGGAGACGCACGGCGGGCGGTGGCGGCGCGAGGCGGAGCATGGCGCGCGGGCTCTCAACCGGCTGCGGGTGCGGACGCGCCCGCCTGATTCGATTTCACGTTCGGATCGAACGGCGTGGCGTTGCCCTGGATGCTGGCGATCATGCCCGGCGAGGCCAGCTTCTCCATCGGGAAATAATCCGACTTGAAGTTCACCCGCACCTCGCCGCTGAGTTTGGCCTTCATTTCCTGGCTGGAGCTGGAGGTCTCGTCGACCGACGACGACACCGTGGTCATGTGGCTCTGCACGTTGGTGTTGGCGCTGGCCGCGCCGCCCCAGCCGAAGTGCGCGCCGGCGACGGTGGTGTTCTTGTTGTAGCTGGAATCGCGGTCGTACAGCGAGGCCTTGGCGTCGCGCTTGGCGTCGTCGCTGGCGCGGAAATTGAACACCACCTTGGCGTTGATCAAGCCGTCGGTCACCA
>JAYUIZ010000144.1:0-3013 GCA_043765595.1 Lysobacter sp.
CATCGGCCTGGCCGACCCGCGCGCGCTGCAAATGTCCATCGACGCTTGGGAGACCTACGACCGTCTGGGCAGCCCCGAGGGCGAACTGGCGTTCGCGCAACTGGTGATCTATCTGGCCAGCACCGCCAAATCCAACGCCGCCTACATGGCCTTCAAGGCAGCCAAGCGCGATGTCGTTGAATACGGCACCCAGGAGGTGCCACTGCACCTGCGCAACGCGCCGACCAAACTGATGAAATCGATCGGCTACGGCAAGGATTACCGCTACGACCACGACGCCGAGGGCGGGGTGGCGCTGGAGCAGACCGGTTTCCCGGATGCGATGGGCGAGCGGGTCTACTACCAGCCGGTGGAGCGGGGCATGGAACTCAAACTCAAGGAGAAGCTCGACCGCCTGCGTGCGGACCGCGAGCAGGCGCGTCGCGACAAGCCGGGCCGGGAGGTTGCTTCCGAGTGAGATACGACATCAAGAATATCGTTCAAGCCAATGAATGAAAACGATAATAAAGAAAATTATCGAAGGATTTTCCGCTGATGGCCGGGCTGTGGTGGCAACAGCTGCTGCTGGTCGCGGCGGGTGGTGCGCTCGGCGCGGTCGGCCGGTTCTGGCTGGGTGGCGTGCTGCTGCGACAGCTTGGCAGCGGCTTTCCATGGGGCACGCTGGCGGTGAATCTGATCGGTTCGTTCGCGGCAGGCTTCATCGCGATCTGGCTGGAGGGCCGCGGCCCGTCGGCGCTGTACTGGCGCGCCTTCCTGATTGTCGGCGTGCTCGGCGCGCTGACCACCTATTCGGCACTGATGCTGGAGTGCCTGCTGTACGCCAAATCCCAGCGCAGCGGGCTGATGTTCGGCTATCTCGCGATGACACTGGTCGCCGGGCTTGCACTGGTCTGGCTGGGCGCGCGGGTCGCGTCGGGCTTCAGGATGCCCTGACGCGGAGCTGTTCAAAGTCTGTGGCCTGGGGAAATCCCTGTCATCCCGAACGCGGGCGAAGCCCGAGGAGGGATCTGCTTGTTGCCGGCGCCACAACAGCAGCAGATCCCTCCACCCGCTGCGCGTGCGTTCGGGATGACAGCTGGCTTATCGGTTCGCGGTTTTGGAGCATGCGGTTCTAGGGCATGCAGTTGTAGGGGATGCGTTTGTAGGAGATTTTGAACCAGTATCTCGGAATTCCCTCACCCGCACCTGCGGAATCCGCTGACGCGATCCGGCGGAAACAACCGACGGACCGAAGCCTGCTGGGTAACTACCTTGGTGTTCTCGTCAGACACGGCTTTCGCCGAGGACATCGCCCATGCCGTTCCATGCACGTAGCCGATTGATTCTGCTTGCTTACATCGTGATCTTCGCACTGCCTACCGCGCAGGCGGCGGCGCAGGAAATTCACACCTGTATCAATGCCAAAGGCATCAAGAGCTACCAGAACGTGCCCTGCGAGCCGGGCCAGCGCACGGCGTCGGTCCGCAGCTACGAAGCCAAACCCGACGATCCGGCGGTGACCGCTCGCAGCGTCGCGATCCAGCAGGAAATGGACCGCCGCAACCGCCCCAGCGGCAAGCCGACCGTCGTCCGCACCGCCCCCAGGCGTCCTGTCGGCCCGACACCATGCCAGGCCGCGAAAGCCAAGCGCGAAGCCACCCTGAAGCGGGTAGGCCTGAAGCGGACCTTCGACCTGATGAGCCGATTGGATTCGGAAGTCTGGGACGTCTGCAAGGGATTTTGAAGGAACCTTCAGAGCCTGTTTGAAATCTTCGCGCTCTTGCGATGGCAACCACGGACATGTCTCCATGAGCCTGTCGTGTAACAACATCACGCTTAACCGCAAACCCGACCCACCTCGTGTCATCCCGAACGCCCGCGCAGCGGGCGGAGGGATCTGCTGTTTCGGCACGGCGAGCGACAAGCAGGTCTCTCCTCGGGCTTCGCCCTCATTCGGAATGACAGTCACTCCTGATTCGGGAGTGTGGACAGACGCTTATGCCGACGCCCGATCCGACTCGATCCGCGCGATCTCCGCCTGCAGCAGCTCCGGGTGCAGCGCGAACTGGTCGCTGTGCAGCAGCGCGCGACCGGCGTCGGTGACCTGCACGTGTTCGACCTGCAGCAGCGGGCCGTCGCGGAACAGTTCGATATAGCTGTCGAGCACGCCGGTGAGCGTGCCCTGGGCGGTGTCGGGCGCGGCCAGGATCAACTGCAGGCCGAGCGAGCGCAGGTATTGGGTGGTGGCGCGGGCGTTCTGGGCGTCGATCTTGTCGCCGAACTCATCGAGCATGATCAGGCCGAGCCCGCCCTGCTGACCGTCGCGCTTGCCGTACGCGGCCGCCAGCGCGGCGCCGGCGATCACGTACATCGGCGCGCGGTGCTCGCCACCGGAGCCGGAGCGCATCCGTTCGCTCAGCGTGCCGATAACCCGGCCGTCCTGCTGGATGTTCACTTCAAAGCTGAAGAACCGGCGGTAGTCGTCGAGCGGCGAGGGCGCGTTGCCGCGGCCGCCGATCTTGTCCTCGATGATCTCGCGGAACGCATCCGGCACTTCGCCGGCGCTGCCGAACAAAGTGTCGGTCTCGCCGACATCAGCTACTTTGTGAATAAAGCGGTGTAAATCCTTGAATTCCTTCGCGATTTCGTAGCGGAACTGATAGCGCTCGTTGTTCGAGAACGCCGGGCTGCCCATCAGCGTGCGGTTGAGAATCTGGATCTGGTGCTTGAGCCGGGTGAAGTTGTCGTACAGGGCCGAGGCAACATTGCTGCGGAAGGTTTCGACCGCGGTGGCGTAGGCCTCGTCGGCCATCGCCTGATGCTGCACCAGCTCGGTGTCCTTGAGATGGGCGATCTCGCAGCGCAGCAAAGCGTCGGCCTTGCGCCAGTCCTGCGGCTCCACGTCGAGCGCGATGCCGTGATCCTTGGCGTACTGCGCCAGCCCGGACCAGGCCTCGGGCAGCACCGCATTGAGCGATTTTTCAGCGTCGTCGGCGCGATGCAGGCAGCGGGCGATGCGTTCAGGCAGCTCGGG
>JAYUIZ010000145.1:0-3008 GCA_043765595.1 Lysobacter sp.
CCGACAGCAAGTAATCAGGAGCCACGATCATGCGCATCCATCGCACAATGTCGCTGCTCGCACTGGCGCTGAGCGGCGCCTGCGGCACCGCCGACGCACAGCAGGGTTACGGTTATCCGCAGCAGTCCGGGCCGGCCGCGCCCTCTACCATCCCCGGTCGCGGCGACAGCGAAGCGCGCGTGCCGGTGGTGGATCCCGCGCCGGTGGCGATACCGAAGCCACGCAAGCCGAAACCACAGCCGTCGCCTTGGGGTGGCACCACACCGAACAACCCCGCGACGCCACCGGTCGCTTCGCAGCCGCCCGCCGGCTCCAAGCCACCGTTGGCCTCCAAACCGCCGCTCGCTTCGAAGCCACCCGCCGGGCAAGGCGGCACGGGTGGCCCGGTCGTCGTGGTCACGCCGGGACAGAACACGCCGCCACCGTCGCAGCCGCAGGCCGGCGCCAACGACCGCATGACCGCCGCCTATCGCGGGCTGGGCAGCAGTAGCGCCATCGTCCGCAACGGCGGCGCGGCGGCGAACCAGGGCGGGTCCGCCACCGGCCCTGTCGCGATCGCCGCACCGTCGCTGGTCTGCGCGAAGAACGGCAATACGCCGAAAGTCACCGCCGTCCGTCCCGCGAACGACACGGCATTGCAATCGGGCCAGAGCTTCATCGTGCAGGGTCTGTGCTTCGGCGGTGGCGCCGGCACCGTGCGCGTAACGCTGCCAACCCAGTACGGCCGCATCCAGGCCATGGACGCGAAGGTGCTGGACTGGGAAGACGGCAAGATCCTGGCGCAACTGCCCGACGGCATCGCCAAAGCCACGCCCGGCGCCGCGTCGGTGGAAGTCGTTTCCGCAGCCGGCACACGCGGCGCGGGGAAGGACGTCACCTTCGAGCCGCGCTGGGAGCTGGTCGTGCTGCCGGGCGAAGGCCGCATCGTCGACTGCGCGAACGCGCCGAAATCCGCACTCGGCAACAACACCATGGAGTCCTGCGTGATGGGCAGCGAGCGGAAGCAGTCACCGGGATTTCTCATGCAGGGCAACAAGCGCGGCGGCTTCGGCGCGGAGGGGGGGGTCAACCCGGCTGCGACCTTCGGCGCTCTTTTCTACACGCCCGAAGACATCGACAAAGGCCAGGCAAACCTCGGCAAGGTCAGCTTCGAGATCGCCTTGCCCGTGTTCGCGAAATTGCAGGGATGCGAAGCCGCCAGCGAAACCTTCGAGACGGTACCCGGCATACGCGATGCCACTGCCAGTGTCGCCATGGCCGGCAATATCGCGACGCTGAACTACCGTCTCAACGGCACTGGGTACCCCGGTTGGCTTGTGGTGTCGGCGCATTGCAAGGCTTGGGTGCCTGCGGGGATGGTGGCGAAATGAACCTCTCCATGGATCCCGCGCGCGCGGTGTGCTTCGCGGCCATCACCATCGCCATGTTGCTGGCGTCGACGCGATCTTCAGCACAGAGCCGGCCACTGCACCCGCACCCACCGATGCGCGTGCCGGTGCCGCAACCGGTCGCGCCATCGACGCTGCCCTACGAAGCCTATCGCTACGGCAACGACGGTCCGTACGCGATCGACCACGCCCGTTACGAATACGACACGCGCGGGCCGTGCATTGCACAAGACACATCGAAAGCCGCGTCACGCGAAACGTCCGATTCGGCCGCATCCGGTGAAAGCGCCACGCCGAACGCCATCGACTGGTGCGCGCTTGCGCCCTACGAGCCCCGTTACGCACCGCAGGTGCCGGCGTCGTGGTGGTGGCATCACTACACGCCGTGGCGTCGATGGGGGCAGCGATGAGCCTGCTGCGCATCGCTCTGCACGTCGTCCGCATCGCCTTGCTCGCTCTGTTGATTCTGCAATCGCTGCAGATGGTGTCCGCGCTGCGGATGCTCGATGGTCCGGACGCCTTCGAAGTCAGCCCTTTCCTCCTGCCCGCACTGGCTTTCAAATCGCTCTTGCTGCTCGCAAACCTCGGCTTGCTGTGCCTGGCGCATTACGCCGTCCGCAGATCACGTCCAGCGCCGCCTGCGCCCGCCCTTCGTCCAAATTTCAATGGAGAGTCATCATGAAGCTCATCGCCCTGTCGCTGTCGGCCTGCCTGATCTTCGCGGCGAACAACGCGCACGCGCTCGATCCCGCCTGCGAAGCTTATGTCCGCGCCGCGGAGAAATCCGCGCAGCAGCCCGCGCGCCACACCATCACCGAAACCGGCGGCATGCGTCTGGAAATCATCGTCGTCGGCGGCAAGACCTATACGAAGATGGACAGCCAGTGGAGTCGGCTCAAGAACACCAACAGCAATCAATTCGCGGCCGAACAGAAACTCATCGCATCCATACGTTCGGGCCAATACCCGATGAGCGGCTGCCGCAAGCTGGGCCCGCAGAGCGTCGACGGCATTCCGACCACCGTGTACGCCTACACCCTGAAAATCCCGGGCATGCCGGGCGGAGAAGCCAAGGCATTCGTCGGCAGCGATGGCCTGGTGCATGCGCAATCCACCTCGGACGCGAAAGTCCGCCACCGCTACCGCGGCGTGACCGCACCGGCCCTGTGAGCAACATTCCTTGAAGAGCATTCTGTGAGGAACATGACCCGATGAATACGATCCTGTCCGCGAAACGACATCTGCCGATGCTGGCGATCGCCGTAATCACCGCACTCGCCGCGCTCATCTCCGGCTGCGACAAGAAAGCCGATGCGGAATCGACCGATTGGCCGTCCGTCGAGGCCGCCACCGCATCCAGCTCAAGCAAAGAAGCACCGGCCGGCCCGCTGCCGCGCGCCTGCGCGCTGCTGACCATGGAAGAAGCCCAGACCGTGATCGGCCAAAGCGCCGGACAGATGGCCGACGACCCGGAGAACTGCATGTGGGCCAGCAGCGAGCATCCGGGCAGGATGACCATGTTGATGGTGCAGGTGATCCGTGTGGAACGCCCGCGGAAACCGACACGCTATACGAGAATCTAACCGGCCTGTCGGGCAATCTCAACATGGCGGTCAACGA
>JAYUIZ010000146.1:0-3002 GCA_043765595.1 Lysobacter sp.
CGCTCCTACAAAGAGCCGGTCGCCTGTTGTGGGAGCGACGCAAGTCGCGAACATGTGTGGCATTGAAAATGGTTGAAACAGGGTGAAGCACTACACTAGCCCTCAGCGCGTGTTGCCAAGAAGGCAAGCGCCATGCAAAACAAAAGCCCGCGGAGATCCGCGGGCTTGTTCCAGTCGCCTGTCGTCGTCGTCGTCGCTGCGACAGCGGATTGCTGCTTACTGTGTCTGCTCTGCCTGCGTTGCGGCGGGGGCTGCGGCCTTCTTCACCAGTGCTTCGATCGCCGCCGGTAGCGCGAACAGTTTCGCGTCCTGGGCGCTTTCGTCGTAGGCGTCGATGCGTACGATCTGGGTCATGCCGGCGACCTTGACCGTAGTAACTTTCGGGGCCTTGATCTTGCCGTACGCGGTGTATTCGGAAAAATGGGCCGCCTGCTTCAGGTCGCCCATCGGCGTGCTGGTGTTGGACTCGGTGGACAGCAGCAGGCCATCTTCGGTGGCGTAGCAATCGGCGGTGTCGCTGCCGGACTTCCACTTGATCTCGACGCGGTAGCAGGCGCGGCCGCTCGAGTCTGACAGCCCGGTCGTTTTGGCGGTTTCGACCAGGCTGGCGTCACGCATCGCGTACAGCGGGTCAAACTGCTCGACCATCTGCTGCCGCTCCTTGCCTTCCAGCACGCGCGGACCATTCATCGCGTCCATCGACCAGACCACGCCGCCGGTGCGGCCCATCTTCGTTTCGCCCATCGCGGGCAGGATCATGCTGAACAGGCGGTCGTCGCCGCGGCTGTAGAGGTTGAGGTCGCCTTTCATGCCAACTTCGACGATTTCCATCGTCGATTTGATCGCACCTTCGCTGCTGGCGAGTGCGGCTTCGCGGCCGCCGATGGCGGCGACGTGGGCGTCGATGAGGGTGCGTGCAGCCGGCAGTTCGGAAGCGGGCTTGGCGGCGGCGGGCTCGGCGGCTGCGGGCGTGTCGGCGGCGTTGGCGGCGTTGGCGAGCGGCGACAGCGACAGCGCGAAGGCGACGGCGATTGCGGTGCGGTTGAAACGAGTCATGGGTCACTCCGGTACGGTGGATGTGTAAGGGGTGAAAATGCCGTGCCCAAAGCGCTGGCAGGCACGACGGCAGTGAGCTGAATTATGGGTGAGAAGGCGCGTTACTTCGACGTTTCGATCCACGCGAGCGCCGCGTCCATCGCCGGATCGCGCCCGGCGCGCAGTGCGTCGACGGTGGGCGATGCGGGCTGGTCGGGCACGACGCCCACGCCTTCGATGCGGCGGCCGTCGGGATCGATGAAATCCGCGATGGGATACATCAGCCGGTCGCCCGACGGCAGCGGCGACACCCCCGCCGGAAGCGCCATGCCGGCGCTGGTATCGCCGAAGATGCGCGCACGTGCCAGCGCCTGCAGGCCGGCGGGGAACATGTCGGAACAGCTGACCGAGGCGCGGTCGGTCAGGATTGCCAAGGGGCCGGAGAAGCGACGCACGTCGCGGCCGTCGTTGGTCACCTGTCGCGGCAGCGCCGTGAGTTTCAGGTCTCCGCCCGAGGTGCTGAGCGTGCCGAGGGATACGGGCGTGTCGAAGAACAGTCCGCCGACCGCCGACATCGATGCCATCAGTCCGCCGGAATTGCCGCGCAGGTCGATCACCACGCCGCTGCAGCCGCCGTGCTCGCGCAGCGCTTCGACGAAGTGGTCGTAGACCGGCATCGCCCATTGGCTGAATTCCACGTACAGCACGCAGCCGCCGCTGGCAGCCGGAACAGTGCGTTGACTGAAGCGCAGCGGCATCGGCGGCAGTCCGGGCAGGGTTGTTTCCTGTACATCCGGGTTGACGATCGCCGCCAGCAACACCGTGCTGGCGGCGCCGGCGGGGTCGCGCAGTTTCAGGGTTACTTCGGCACCCGGCTGCACCTGATCCACCAGCCCATTCGCGCGCAGTTGCAGCATGGTCGCGCCGCGGCGTGCGGCGTCCGGCGTGGCCTTCGCCAGCGCCGACATGGCGGCCGCGGCATCGAAATCGCCGATGCGCTCGACCTGCCAGCCCGGGCGGATGCCCGCGCGCTGCGCTGGGAAGCCGTCGATGGCGCGCGCCACGTAGAGCTTGTCGTCAATCAGGGTCAGGCGCAGACCGATCTCGCCTTTGCCGACCGGTGCCATCTTGCCCGCCTGCGGCATGGCTTCCGCGGGGATCAGCACCAGATGCGAAGCGCGCAGCGATTCCAGCAGTTCGTTGATTTCCTTGCGCAGGCCGGCGATGTCCTTCGCACCCTCGATGTCCGGCTGGTGATCGGTCTTCAGCGCCGTCCAGTCCAGACCCTCATGCTTGCCCTTGAAGCCGCTGTTCTGCAGGCGCTCCCAGATCACCGCGAAGGTGTCCTGGGCGCGGAGATCGTCGGCCTGCGCGGCAGGCGGGCCGAATGCGGCCAGCGACAGGGCGCCGGCCAGAAGCGATTTCACGGCGGACTTCATAAGCGAACGGTTCCTGGGAGAAGAGGGTAGGTCGATGGCGGCGATGCGGGATGCGGCGGTTCAGAATGCGGCAGTTCGGAATTCGTTTCCGGAGCGCTTGCGACCATGACGCGCAGCGGCGGCAAATGTGACTGGCGCACGCAGGCATGATCACCCGGCAGGCGCCGTTGCGGACAGTCATGACATCGCCAGCTGCCACGCCTGACGCGCGATCAGCGACAGCACGATCACCAGGAACACCGCGCGGACGAAGCCTTGGCCGCGTCGGATCGCGAGATGGCTGCCGATGTAGCTGCCGATGACGTTGCCCACGATCAATGGGATGGCCAGCGCCCACAGCACGAAGCCGCTGAGCATCAGCACCGTCCACGAGCTGAGGTCGGCGGCGACGTTCGCGGACTTGGACACGGCCGACGACTTCAGGAAATCCAGCCCCAAGACACTCACGAATGCGAACACCATGATGGTGCCGGTGCCCGGACCGATCAGGCCGTTGTAGAAACCGGTGGCCGCGCCGATGGAAGCGGC
>JAYUIZ010000147.1:0-2989 GCA_043765595.1 Lysobacter sp.
AACGCGGTGAAGTTCACCGAGCGCGGCAGTATCGCAGTCACGGTGCGCCGGATCGGCGAAACCAGCGCCCAGCACCAGCTGCGGTTCGAAGTGCGCGACACCGGCATCGGCATCGCCCAGTCGGCGCAGGAACGCCTGTTCCAGGCGTTCAGCCAGGCCGACGCCTCCACTACACGCCTGTACGGCGGCACAGGCCTAGGCTTGGCGATCTCCAAGCGCATCATCGACCTGATGGGCGGCCGCATCGGTGTGGAATCCGATACCGGACAGGGCTCGACCTTCTGGTTCGAGATTCCGATGCTCAAGGTGCAGGGCGACATCCTCGCCGCCAAGCCCGCGGAACATACTAGCGGCCGGGTATTGCTGCTTACCGGCGACCAGCGCCTGCGCCTACGCCTGAGCATGCTGCTGCCGAACTGGGGGCTGCGCATTACCGCCGTCGAAACCACCCAGGAAGCGCTGGACCGCATCCGCTCCGCGCTCAGCCAGGGCGCCGAGTGGGCCTACACCACCGTCATCGCCGACCTCGCCAGCGTGCGCAGCACTTCGGTGGCGCTGCAGCGCAATCTCGAACGCCAGGCCATCTATGGACAGGTCCGTCTGATCTGCCTGCAGGGCGACGAACCCGCCCCGGAAGAACTTCAGCAATCGGCCACGATCCTGCACCGCCAGGCACCGGATGCCGACCTGCGGATGTCACTGCTGGGCAGCGCCGAAACCGTGCCGTCGCTGACGGACGCTGCGGTGTCGTTCGATGGCGGCTACGCGGCCGCGCCCGAGCCACCGCCGCCTGCCGTACCGACGGCCGCTGCGCCCGTCTCGTCGATCGCCGACCCGGCCCGGCCAATGCGGGTACTGCTGGTGGAAGACAACCCGGTCAACCTGATGGTCGGCCAGCGCCTGCTCAGCGTGCTCGGCACTCACTGCGACAGCGCCACCAACGGCGAAGCGGCACTGCTGCGGATGTCCGCCTCGCGCTACGACCTGGTGCTGATGGACTGCCAGATGCCGGTGATGGACGGCTACACCGCCACCCGCCGCTGGCGCGAGCACGAGGCCGCTACCGGCGTCCGCCGTTTGCCGATCGTGGCGATGACTGCCAATGCGATGGCCGGCGATCGCCAGAAATGCCTCGATTCCGGCATGGACGATTATCTGGCCAAACCCGTGACCCGCGGCGAACTCGAACGCTGCCTGTTCCACTGGCATCAGATCTCATCGCAGCACAGCAGCACCGAAACCGCTGCGCCGCCGGCCGCCGCTGCGACACCTGCGGTCGCCCCGCCCTCGCCCACGGCGACCCTCGAAGCGGCCGCCAACCGGCCCGCCATCACGACGAATCCATTTGTGTCCTCACCCACTGCACCCCCCAAGCCCCCCGCTCCGCCGCCCCCGCCTGCAGAGCCGCTGCCGCCGGTACTCGACCCTGAAGTGCTGGAAGAATTGCGCAGCATCCTCGGCAACGAAGTCGATCATCTCATCGAGGTGTTCCTCGACGATACGCCGCGGCTCATCGCCGCGCTGGAAACTGCCGCGACCGGTCCGGACTACGACATGCTGCGCAACGCCTCGCACACGCTGAAGTCGTCCAGCGCCAACCTCGGCGCGATGGCGCTGTCGAACGCGGCTAAGAAGCTCGAACTGGGCATCCGCACCCAGACGCTGGAGCGCCCCGCCGTAGCGGTGGCGCTGATCTCCAACGAATTCGCCCGCGCCCGTCAGGCGCTGCGCGCGTGCATGTCCTCGGACGCGTCTCAGCCTAGGTAATCCCTCCCGCAGTTCGCGGCGCGCATCCGGGTCAGCGCGATACACGAACCGACGGCCCAATAAAAAACGGCGGCATCACTGCCGCCGTTTTTTCGTATCTGCCTGATCGCCTCAGCTCGAAATCTTGGTTTGCAGATAATTCTGTTCGCCCAGACGATCCATCAAGGAGAGCTGGGTTTCGATCCAGTCGATGTGCTCTTCCTCCGAATCAAGGATATCGGCGAACAGCTGGCGGCTGACATAGTCGCCGACCTTTTCGCAGTGCGCGATCCCATCGCGCAGCGCCGGCAACGCCTCATGTTCCAAAGCCAGATCGCATTCCAGCAATTCGCGCGGGTTCTCGCCGATGCGCAATTTACCCAGCGCTTGGAAATTCGGCAGGCCGTCGAGAAAAAGGATACGTTCCGCCAGTTTGTCGGCGTGCTTCATCTCGTCGATCGACTCGTGATATTCGTGGTCCGCCAGTTCTTTCAGGCCCCAGTTCTTCAGCATCTTCGCGTGCAGGAAATACTGGTTGATCGCGATCAGCTCGTTGTAGAGCGCCTTGTTGAGTAATTCTATGGTTTTGGGGTCGCCTTTCATGGCTGGCTCCGTCGGTTGTAGTGGCAGCACTCTAGCCGCTGTACGCAATCGATGAAGAAATGCGAATCGTCCGCGTTGCCGTCGCACAGGTGCTCTGGAGCAAGGCCGATAGATTCAAGCGGCGTGCGCGATGCCCGTGTCGGCCGCTGCGACGTGCACGTCGTCGATGATCTGGGCGGCGGTCGACAAACAACTTCCACACCCCGCGCCGCAGCCGGTACGCATCGTCAATTCTGCGACGCTCCTACACCCCGCCGCCGCGGTGTGGCGGATTTCGCGCTCGGTGACTCCGTTGCAGAGGCAGACATACATGGCGGCATCAGGGATACGGTGGGAACCGTTCTCATTTGGCCATGGATGAGAATGATTGTCAATTCTGCCCAGACTCCGGACCCTGCCCGCTCCGGGGTGCCAGCGGACGCCAGCGGCCGCGCGGCCGCGACCAGCGCCTGGGGTCGACATTCGGCGACGGAATGGCCTGCGCACCCGCCACCTGCCGCGCGGCCGGCGCCAGATGATGCAGGGCGTGGGTGTAGACCATGCGCTTGAAGTTGACCACGTGCTCCAGCGGGTACCAGAAATCGACCCAGCGCCAATGGTCGAATTCCGGCGTCTCGGTCAAGTCCAGACGCAGATCGCT
>JAYUIZ010000148.1:0-2982 GCA_043765595.1 Lysobacter sp.
GTCGTTCGCTTTTCACCGCGGCATTTTCGCATAGGCAACTAGAGGCTATGCTCGGGCCACAAGGCGCGAAGCGCTGCACGCTCTTGTGGACCATTGGCCAACGTAGGTGAAGACATTCAAATGGTGCCGCAAGTGGTAATGCGGCTTGGTATTTTCGATCAGTAACGCAATGCTCTTTGTGCTGTATATCCGCGAAAGCCGCAAAGCTGAGCTTTACCCTGAACCGTTCCGTCCGCTCGAATGCGCCAGCCGACCGGGCGTTTTGCCCGCTCCATAGAAGCTCGCATTCATCACGCAGTCTTGCAGCGTGGATGCGTGTCCTGC
Organism: Lysobacter sp.; assembly: GCA_043765595.1. Classification (GTDB taxonomy): domain Bacteria; phylum Pseudomonadota; class Gammaproteobacteria; order Xanthomonadales; family Xanthomonadaceae; genus Lysobacter_I. The sequence goes on from JAYUIZ010000148.1 coordinate 325, forward strand.
CGAGAAGCACAATGCCCGTAGGGCGATGCCCTTTTGGTCCCAAGCCACGCGCATGTTGTCGAAAATGCCGAGCGAACCCGCGAGAGCCGACGGACCGAGAGACTGTGGATTGCGGATGTCAGTCGGCCTTGACCGTCTTGGGCTTGCGCAGCCTGGACACTAGCGTAACCACCGCGACGATGATCGCGCCCGCGACGATGCCTACGGCTGCGTCGAACAGCATCGACAGCAGCCAGCCGACATCGCCGGCCTTGTAAGGTTCGATGAAGTGATGCAGCGGCGCGATGCCGTGGACGAGGATGCTGCCGCCGACCAGGAACATGGCCGCGGTGCCGGCGATCGACAGGAACTTCATCAGCCACGGCGCCGCAAGCAGAATGCCGCGGCCAAGCGCACGGACGCCGCCGTTGGCGCGCTTGCTGAGGTGCAAGCCGGCGTCGTCGAGCTTGACGATGCCGGCGACCAGACCATAGACGCCCACAGTCATGATGATCGCGATCGCGATCAGCGTGCCGATCTGCACCGAGAAAGGCTTGCCGGCGGCGGCGCCGAGCGAGAGCACGATGATTTCGGCGGACAGGATGAAATCGGTGCGGATCGCGCCCTTGATCTTGTCCTTCTCGAAAGCGACCAGATCCACGTTCTCGTTGGCGATCGCTTCGACGAGTTCCTTGCGATGTGCTTCGTCTTCCTTCGAATCGTGCAGGAACTTGTGCGCCAGCTTCTCGACGCCCTCGTAGCAGAGGAAGGCGCCGCCGATCATCATCAGCACGATGATGATCGGCAGGTCGATGCCGTGACCCCGCAGCCAGCTTTCGAACCAGCTGATCGCCAGCGCGGCCGGCACCAGGATCGCCTTGTTGACCATCGATCCTTTCGCGACCGCCCAGACCACCGGCAGTTCGCGATCGGGTTTGACGCCCGCGACCTGCTGCGCGTTCAGCGCCAGATCGTCGCCGAGCACGCCGGCAGTTTTCTTGGTGGCGACCTTGGTCATCAGCGCCACGTCGTCGAGCAAAGTGGCGATATCGTCGAGCAGCGCGAGCAGGCTGGAACCGGCCATGGGAAAGGTCAAGGCAATGGGAATATGGATTTTCGCATAGACGCCGGGTCGCCGGCGCTTTCGGCTGGCTTTGGGTCGCGGCGACCTTAGCGTACTCAGGCAGGCGCGGTCATGCCGGTTTCTGCAACCATTCCAGCCGCGAAGAAGCGCCCGGCTCGCCCAACGCCTTGCGCAGCGCCGCGACGCTGGCCTGAAGGCGCAGATCGAACTGCCACGGCGCATTGAGCACCAGCAGGCCGCTGCCGTTCAAGCGCAACGGCGAGTCGTCGGGGCGCACCAGCAGCTCGCAGACCAAGCTGGATTTCGCCTGCAGATGATTGAGCTTGCGGTAGAACGGCATCAACGCCGCGCGGCGCTTGATCGGGTACCACAGCACGTAGACCGCCTGCGGCCATCGGGTCATGGCGTCGCGCAGTGCCGACAGCGCGGTGTCGAATTCTTCGAGCTGGGCTTCGTAGGGCGGATCGATCAGCACCAGGCCGCGCGCGAATTTGGTGTCGCCGATCTTCGGCGGCAACAGCGCATGCATCGCCGCGTAACCGTCGCGGGCCTGCACCGAGATGCGCATGTCGCGGCCGAGATTGCGCTTCAGCAGCACGGCTTCTTCTTCGCGCAGCTCGCAGCAGGCGATGCGGTCTTGATCGCGCAGCACATGCGCCAAGAGCCATGGCGAGCCCGGATAGGCGAGCGGCTGCCCGGTCTCGGCGCGACAGGTAGCGACCGCGGCCAGATAACGCGCGATCGCGGGATCCTGCGGCGGCTTGGCCAGCAACCGGCCGATGCCGCCTGCGGCTTCATCGGTCTTCAGCGCTTCCTTGCCATCGAGCAGATACACGCCTGCGCCGGCATGGGTGTCCATTGCGAACAGGGGAGCGGGTTTCGCGGTCAACCCATCGCACAGCGCCAACAACGCGACATGCTTGAGGGCGTCGGCGTGATTGCCGGCATGGAAGGCGTGGCGGTAATTCATGCAGCGTAGGTCATGCTGTGGAAGCCGTGCAGCGTCGCGGGCGCGGGACCGTCATGGTATGCGAATCCCCGGTCATCGACCGCCTACAATGTCCGACGCCGCCTTTCCGAGGCCACCATGGCCGCCATGCCCGCCATTCTCATCGCCGAAGACGAAACCGCGATCGCTGAGACCGTGCTGTACGCGCTGCGCAGCGAGGGCTTCACAGCCGAACACGTGTTGCTGGGCGGCGATGTGGTGCCTCGGGTGCGCGCCGGTGGCGTGGATCTGGTGGTGCTGGATGTCGGATTGCCGGACATTACCGGTTTCGAGGTCTGCCGCACGCTGCGCGCTTTCAGCGAAGTGCCGGTGATTTTCCTGACTGCGCGCGACAGCGAGATCGACCGCGTGGTTGGGCTGGAGCTGGGCGCCGACGACTATGTCGTCAAGCCATTCTCCCCGCGTGAGCTGGTCGCGAGGGTGCGCGCGCGCCTGCGCCGACGCGTCCAGGCCGAGGCCGCGAGCTGGCAGATGCACGGTGCATTCGAGATCGACCGCGACGGCAAGCGCATCCGTTATCGCGGTCGCGCCCTTGATCTCACCCGCTATGAATACGGGCTGCTGGATGCACTGATGCAGCGTCCCG
>JAYUIZ010000149.1:0-8736 GCA_043765595.1 Lysobacter sp.
ACGCGACCAGCAGACCTTCCAACAGGTGCAGTCTGCGCTCCACTTTCTCCAGCCGATGCTTCAGGCGCCGGGTCACGGTGTCGATACGGAACACCAGCCATTCGCTGAGCAGCATCTTCAGGTTTTTGACCTGGGGACGGCCGTCCAGGCCGATCACGTTCATGTTGACGCGATAGCTTTTTTCCAGGTCGGTGGTGACGAACAGATGCCCCATCAGCTGTTCGACATCGACGCGGTTGCTGCGCGGGATCATCACGATCCGGGTCGGATTGGCGTGATCGGATTCGTCACGCAGATCTTCCAGCCACGGCAGTTTCTTGGCGCGCATCTGCTGTGCGATCTGTTCGATGACCTTGCTCGGACTGACCTGATAGGGCAGCGCGGTGATGACAATATTGTTCTGCTCGCGGGTGTAGGTCGCACGCGCGCGCACGCTGCCGTGGCCGGTCTCATACATCGCCTGCAGATCGGCGATGGGCGTGATGATTTCGGCGGTGGTGGGGTAATCCGGGCCGCGCACGTGTTCGCAGAGGTCGCGCACCGTGGCGTCCGGGTCATCGAGCAGGCGCACGCAGGCGCTGACGATTTCATTGAGATTGTGCGGCGGCACATCGGTGGCCATACCTACCGCGATGCCGGTGGTGCCGTTGAGTAGCAAATGCGGCAGCCGCGCCGGTAGCCAGGTGGGTTCTTCAAGGGTGCCGTCGAAGTTCGGGTCCCAGTCCACGGTGCCGTGGCCGATTTCGCCCAGCAGCACTTCGGCGATGGGCGTGAGCTTGGATTCGGTGTAGCGCATCGCCGCGAACGATTTGGGATCGTCGCTCGAGCCGAAGTTGCCCTGGCCGTCGATCAGCGGATAGCGGTACGAGAACGGCTGCGCCATCAGCACCAGCGCTTCATAGCAGGCGCTGTCGCCGTGCGGATGGTATTTGCCGATCACGTCGCCGACGGTGCGCGCGGATTTCTTCGGTTTGGCGCCGGCGTTCAGGCCCAGCTCGCTCATCGCGAAGATGATCCGCCGCTGCACCGGCTTCAGGCCGTCGCCGAGGAAGGGCAGGGCGCGGTCCAGGACCACGTACATCGAGTAGTCGAGATACGCGCGTTCAGCGTATTCGCGCAGCGGAATCTGTTCGAAACCGTGGAAAGCGGGGCGTGCGGTATCGGGCATGATCGGGCCGGTGTGACGGATAGCGGAATCTTAGCAGTTGACGTTGTGCCGATCCGCGTCGCGCAATTCGCTTCTGGCGCAGCGGTGCGGTAATTTCGCAGCATGATTTCCCCGATGATGGCACTTTCCCATCGCGTGGTCCTGCGGGCCGCGTTACCTGCCACCTGCGCCGCACGCATGCGCGCGAGGGCGGGCCGCGATGGCTGATCCGCACGATTACATAGGCAAACCGCGCGGCATCGCTGCGTCCGGCGGCAGCCCCACGATGGCGGATCTGGCGGCGATCGCCGGGGTTTCCGCGATCACCGTATCGCGCGCGCTGCGCGACAGCCCGCTGGTGAACGCCCAGACGCGTGCCCGCATCCGCGACATCGCCAGCAGTCACGGCTATGCGTTCAACGTCAGTGCGCGCAATCTGCGCTTGCGCCGCAGCATGACCGTCGCGGTAGTGGTGGAGATGACACCCAGCCCCGAGCGGCAGATGTCGGGCGCCTATCCGCTGGATCTGCTCGGCGGCATCACCCAGGAATTGACGTCGCACGGTTACAGCGTGCTGCTGACGTCGCTGCAGACCGCCGTGCCCCCGGCGGTGCTGGCTGCGGATGGCGTGATCCTGCTCGGTCAGGGCGCGCACGAGGATGCGATGCATCAGGTGCAGGCCTGGGGCCGGCCGCTCGTGGTGTGGGGCGCAGTGAGCCGGCACGCATCGCAGGTGGTGGTGGGCAGCGACAACCGCGGCGGCGGCGGGATGGTAGCGCGGCGCTTTCTGGACCTGGGCCGACGCCGGCCGGTGTTCCTCGGCAATTCCGCGCACGGCGAGTTCGCCGAGCGTTTCGAGGGGTTCGTCGCGGCATTGGCGGAGGCCGGGGTGCTGGCGACCGCGGGGACGATCGGGACCGTACCTGCGTTCACGGTCAGTGCCGGCGCCGATGCCATGCGGGCGCTGTTGCATGACGATCCGGACATCGATGCGGTCTTTGCCGCCAGCGATCTGCTCGCCATCGGCGCGATGCGCGTGCTGCACGAACAGGGGCGCAGCGTGCCGGATGCGGTGTCGGTGGTGGGATTCGACGACACTCTGCTGGGTGCCACCTATGTGCCGCCGCTGAGTTCGGTGCATCAGGATTTCGTCGAAGCCGGGGTGCTGCTTGCGCGCAAGGTGCAGGCATTGATCGACGGCGGCAGCGCCGAATCGGAAATGCTGCCCACGCGGCTGGTGCTGCGGGCAACCTGAGCGACCACGCCGCTTGCGCTTGTGGCTGTTGCGTCGCAACAAAGTCCGCGCAGCCAGAACGGGCATTCCGGTCGACAGATTTTCCAGTCATATGCATTGAAATCAATCACTTGAATCGTCATTCGGTTCGGCGTACCGCCGTGCCTGTGATCAGAGTGATTCAATTGTTATCGATAACTTGACATCGATAACAATGCGCCAGAAAGTGGCGTCGCCCATGAGGGCGGAGCACATGGACGCAGGTCGGCGTGAACCAGTCGCAGCCCGGATCGATGACGCACACCCGCGATGCCCTTGCGTCATTCGACGCATGGCGGCTGTGCCGGACCGCATTCGACCCGGCGCAGGCGTCGTTGGACGACAGCCTGTTCGCGCTGGCCAACGGCTCGCTGGGGGTGCGCGGCGGCTTCGAGGAATGCGATGGCGATGGCTGCTTCCTTGCAGCGGCCTACGCGCAGTCGCCGATCCACTATCACGAGCGCCTGGCTGGCTTCGCCCGCAGCACCGACACCCGTGTGCCGGTGGCGGAAGGCAAGGACATCGCGGTGTATCTCGGCGAAGAGCGCCTGGATATCTTCGACGCCGAATGGCTGGCCTTCACCCGCATGCTCGATCTGCGGGCAGGCAGCCTGCACCGCCGCCTGCGCCTGCGCACCGCGCGTGGTGCAACGCTGGAGATCGAGGCCGAGCGCGTGGTGCCGCTGGGGATGGCGGCGGATATTCTCGCGATCCGTTTCACCGTGCGATCGATCGACTACATCGGGCCACTGACGCTGGTCTCCGCGCTGCGCAGCGCCGGGACCGCACATGCGCAGGGCGACGACCCGCGCATCGGCGCCGGCAGTGGCGGGCGCCTGCATTGCGAAGCGACCCAGGCCGGCGACGACATTGCCTGGCTGCACGAATCCGGCCGCGACGGCCGCCTGCACGTGCTTGCGGCGCAGCGTCACCTTGCCGGGCAGGGAATGCGCGAGGACGGGGTCGAGCGCGACGATGATCGCGTCGCCCAGCGTTTCGCGATCGACTGCGTACCGGGCACGGCCGCAACGCTTGAAAAATTCGTCGCCTATGTCAGCGGCCCGGAGGTTGAAGGCCTGCATGGGCGCGCGGCTGCGGCGCTGATGGCGGCCTATCACCACCGCTTCGACCGACTTGCCGCACTGCAGGCCGATGCGATGTCGGCGTTCTGGCGCGATGCGGATCTGTCGGTGCCCGGCGATCCGCAGATCGAGCAGGCACTGCGCTTCAATCTGTTCCATCTGTTCCTCTCCGCCGGCCGCAACGGCGTCGATGGCACCGCCGCGAAGGGTTTGACCGGCGAAGGCTACGAAGGCCATTGCTTCTGGGACACCGAGGCGTTCGTGCTGCCGGTGATGGCGTTCGTCGCACCCGGGATCGCGCGGGCGATGCTGTCGTTCCGCCACCGCACGCTCGACGCCGCGCGGTCGCATGCGCGCGAATTCAATCATCCGCGCGGCGCGCTGTATCCATGGCGCACCATCGCCGGCGGCGAATGCTCCGCGCACTATCCCAGCGGCTCGGCCGCGTATCACATCAATGCCGCGGTGGCCTACGCGATCGGTCTGTACCTGGACGCGACCGACGACCTGGCCTTCATCGTCGAAGCCGGCGCCGAGATGCTGTTCGAGACGGCGCGGATCTGGCCGCAGGCCGGTCATTTCGATCCGCGTCGCGGCGGTGCGTTCTGCATCCATGCCGTGACCGGGCCGGACGAATACACCGCGCTGGTCGACAACAATCACTACACGAACCGGATGGCGCAGCGGCATCTGCAGCGCGCGGTCGCGGTGTGGGAGCGGCTGCGCAGCGATGCGCCGCAGGCGCTGGCGGCGCTCGCGGCGCGGATTGATCTGGACGATGACGAGATCGCGCTCTGGGCGCGCGCCGCCGCAGCGATGCATCTGGGTTACGACCAGGCGGCGGGCGTATTCGCCCAGGACGACGGTTTCCTCGGCAAACCGCGCTGGCCGTTTGCGCCGAAATCCGGCGGGCATCGTCCGCTGCTGCTGGATTACCATCCGCTCACGCTCTATCGCCATCAGATCTGCAAGCAGGCCGATGTGGTGATGGCGCTGGTGCTGGCCGGCGAAGAGGCGGACGCCGCCGGCAAGAAGCGCTGCTTCGATTATTACGAAGCGGTGACCACGCACGATTCGACGCTGTCCGCGCCGATCCATTCGATCCTCGCGGCGGAGGTCGGCCATGCCGATAAGGCGCTGGCGTATTTCCGCGACAGCCTGCGCGTCGACCTCGACGACCTGCACGGCAACACCGCGCACGGCGTGCACATGGCGGCGATGGCAGGCAGTTGGCTGGCGCTGGTGCAGGGCTTCGCCGGTCTGCGCGTGCGCGACGGCGCGCTCTGCTTCGCGCCGACCGTTCCGCCGCAGTGGCCAGGCTACGGGTTCCATCTGCGCTGGCGCGGACGTCGGCTGCGCGTGGATGCGACGCCGCAGGGCGTGACCTACCGGCTCGAAAGCGGCGACCCGCTGCGCATCCATCACGACGGCGTGGAGGCAACGCTGCGCACCGAAGAAGATGCGATCCGGCCGCTCGCGCAACCCGCCATCGCCGCGCGCGCCGCGTTTCCGCGTCGCTGCGAAGCGTTGATCTTCGACCTGGACGGTGTGCTGACCGATACGGCGAATACCCATTACCGCGCGTGGAAGCGCATGGCGGATGAGATCGACGTGCCTTTCGACCGTGCCGACAACGAGCGATTGAAAGGTGTCGACCGGATGACGTCGCTCGACCTGATCCTCGAACGTGCGCCGCGGGCGTATTCCAGCGAAGCGCGCGCGGTGCTGGCTGCGCGCAAGAACGATTACTACGTCGACGAAATCCGCGGGATGACGTCGGAATCGCTGTTCAAAGGCGTGCGCCCGCTGCTCGCCGAAGCGCGTGCGCGCGGACTGAAACTCGGCCTGGCGTCGGCCAGCCGCAACGCAGCGTTGTTGCTGGACAAACTCGGCATCGCCGACGAATTCGACTGCATCGTCGATGCCGCGCGGCTCACGCGCGCCAAGCCCGATCCGGAAATCTTCCTCGCCGCCGCAGGCGCACTGGGCGTGTCCCCCGCTGCCTGCATCGGTATCGAGGATTCGCTCGCAGGCATCGCTGCCATCCACGCAGCGGGCATGTCCGCGATCGGTATAGGCGATGCCGGCGCTCTTTCCTGTGCGGATGCCGCCATCGCGCACATCTCGCAGCTCCGTCTCGACGATTTCGTTCTGACCTGAGGCACGCGGACTCAGAGACTGCGGCCATCCGATCCATAACACACCGATTTTATTCCTTGGAGGGAACACCATGCGATACACGATTCCGATGCGTTATGCGCTGTCGCTGGCCATTGCGGCCGCACTGTCGCCCACCGCGGCGATGGCCCAGGATGCAGGCGCGCCGTCCACACAGGCACCGCCCGAACAGGCCACGGCCGATCTCGATGCCATCGTCGTCAGCGGCACCGCGAAATTCCGCGGGCTTAGCAAGCGCGATGCGAGTTTTTCGATCACGACCGCGTCGGCCGAGCAGATCCACGAAGCGTCACCCAGCAGCACCGCCGATCTGCTGAAGATTGTGCCCGGCGTGTGGGCCGAGTCCAGCGGCGGCGGCACCGGCGCCAACGTGTTCGTGCGCGGCATGCCGTCGGAAGGTGATGCGCCGTTCTTCACCCTGCAGCTCGACGGTTCGCCGATCTATCCGCCGCCGACGCTGTCGTTCCTCGAAAACACCACGCTGTTCCGCATCGACGACACCGTCGAGCGTGTCGAAGCGCTGCGCGGCGGCCCCAGCCCGCTGTATTCCAACGGCCAGCCCGGCGTGACCGTGAACTTCATCCAGAAGAAAGGCGGCGATGCGCACGCAGGCAGCGCGCGCGTGACCGTCGGCAGCGATGCGCTGCGCCGCGTGGATCTGTTCGAGAGCGGCCCGCTGCGCGAAGGCAGCGGCTGGTATTACAGCGTCGGTGGTTTCTGGCGCGAAACCGACGGCGTGCGCGATCCCGGCTTCGCGGCGGAGAAGGGCGGTCAGATCGTCGGCACGCTGACCCGGCGCTGGGATGACGGCGAGTTCACCCTTTACGGCCGCCACACCAACGATCGCAATGTCTTCTATACCGCGATCCCGCTGCTGTCGCGCAACGACGGCGACGATATTTCCGGGTTCCCGGGCATCGACCCCACCAGCGGCACGCTGATCGGCCCGGATTTCCGTCGGGTAACGCTGCCGACCGGCATTCCCGGACAGTCGATGACGCGCGACCTCGCGGACGGACGCGGCGTGGACATCACCGTGTTCGGCGGCGCCCTGGACTGGACCGTAGGCCGCTGGACGATCAGCGACCGTTTCAATTTTCTCAGCGGCGATGCACCCACCAACGGCCTGTTCACCGGCGCCAACCCGGTGCGGTTGGCCGACTACATCACGAACACGTACGCCACCACCGGCACTGGGCGCTTTGTCAACGGCGGCGGCGTGGTCGATCCGAACCAGCAAGTGCTGACCGCTGGATGGTGGGTGGTGGACAAGGATCTGCGTTCGTTCACCAACGATCTGCGTTTCAGCATCGACTTCAACGAGCGCAACGCCCTGACGCTCGGCGTCTACCACGCGCGTTATTCCTCGGAAGACCGCTGGTGGCTAGGCAACAACATGCTGATCACCGCGGAGGACCAGGGGCGCCGGGTCGACCTGACCCTGGCCGATGGCCGCATCGCCACCCGCGAAGGTTTCGTCGGCACGTCGTTCTACAACATCTTCGGCGACTACGACGGCCGCAATACGGCATTCTTCGTCACCGACGAATGGAAGGCCACCGATCGCCTGCGCCTGGATGCTGGGGTCCGCCACGAACGCCAGCGCGTGGACGGCACCGTGCGCGATCCGGTGACGGTGGATCTCGACGGCAATCCGAACACGCTGTACGACAACAACACATCGGTCTCTCGCAACCCGCGCAGCATCGATCAGGACGATAGCGCCACATCGTGGACGGTCGGCGCGAACTACACGGTCAACGACACGATGAGCGCGTTCGGCCGGGTGAATTCGGGCTTCAAGTTCCCGTCGTTCGACAATCTGCGCGATGGCGCGACGCAGACGCAGGAGATCGACCAGTACGAAGTTGGTCTGAAAGCGGCGGACAGCAACTACGAGCTGTATCTCACCGTGTTCTACAACGATTTCGTCGGCCTGCCGTTCCAGGCGTTCGACCAGAACGGCAACAACATCGTGGTGATCGGCGATTCCAAGGCGAAGGGCGTCGAATTCGAGGGTGCGGTCGGACCGTTCGGCGGTTTCGATCTGGCATGGACCGCGACGTGGCTCCAGGCCGATTACGGCACCTTCGGCAACTTCAGCGGCAACCAGGTGGTGCGCCAGCCTAAATTCCGCGCGCGCCTGACCCCGAGCTATTACTGGACGATGCCGTGGGGCGATGCGAAGGTATTTGCCACCTGGACGCACGTCGGCGATCGCTTTTCAGACCCCGCGAACGGCCAGGTGCTGCCTGCGTACGATACTTGGGATCTCGGCGCCAGCGCCCATGTCGGCGAGCACTGGGAGTTCGCGCTCAGCGCCCGCAACGTCACCGATGAGATCGCGCTGACCGAGGGCAACGCCCGCGTGATCGGCAACGCGACCACCGGCGGCGTGTTCATGGGCCGGCCGATTGAAGGCATGTCGTACCAGATGTCGGTGGCCTATCGCTGGTGATCTGATCCTTTCGCGGCGTCTCCGGCTGGAGACGCCGTGGCAACGCAGGCGCGGCGCGAGGTTGCGCCCGTCCTGTTCCGTATCGATATCGTCGTCCCGGAGCCTGCATGACCCGCACCCGCATGATCGTGGCCATGATCCTCACCTACGGGATCTTCGCCATCCTCCTCAACAGCGTCGGTACGCTGATCCTGCAGAGCCAGGCCAGCCTCGGGGCGAGCAAGGCCGCTGTCAGCGTGCTGGACGGCTATAAGGATCTGCCGATCGCCGTGGTGTCCTTCCTCGTGGCCGCTTGGCTGCCGCGTTTCGGCTATCGCAGGGCGATGATGGCCGGATTGCTGCTGGTCGCCGCCGCCTGCATCGCGATGCGCGCGGCCGATGCGTTCTGGATGGTCAAGCTGCTGCTGGCCGCGACCGGTGTGGCGTTCGCGCTGGTCAAGGTGTCGGTGTACGCGACGATCGGCCTGCTCACGGAAGACAGCCGCGGTCACGCCAGTCTTACCAGCACCATCGAAGGCTGGTTCATGGTCGGCGTGCTGTCGGGGCCGTGGCTGTTCGGGCTGTTCATCCAGCAGCAGCAGGCGCCGGACGATCCGGT
>JAYUIZ010000150.1:0-8735 GCA_043765595.1 Lysobacter sp.
CCAGCTTCGGCTGCCCGCGCGCGCGACACCAGTCGATCACGTGCGCAGTGGCGTCGACGTTGTGGCGCAGATAGTCGCGCCGCGGCGCGAACGGCGACGACAGCGCGGCGGCGTGGATCACGACATCCGGCGCAAAGTCGGTCGCGATATCCAGTGCGCCTGGTTTCGAGAGATCGACCGAGCGATAGTCGGTGTAGGGCAATATTCGCCGACCGATGCCGAGCAGTTCCACTCCCGGCGTATTCCGGAAGCGCTGCATGAAACGCCCGCCGATGAAGCCGGACGCGCCGGTGAGCAGGATCTTCATGAAAAAGCAGTCGTTGTGCGCGTCTTCACGGCGTGCCCCGCATCGCGGCCGCCAATCGCGCGTAGCTGTCGGCGCAGTGCGAAGGCAAGACGCAGCGGCTGTCGTCGCTGTCGCGCAGCACGCGGCGCAGACGCATCAGCGTGTCGTGCTGCGCGTCCCAGTCGTCCGCGAGCAGGCGCGTCGGCCATGCCGAAGCTGCGGCTACGCCGCTGTCGTCGATGCGCCAGGTCGCATCGCCCGCAAGCAGATATTCGCGGTCGTCCTGATGGCGCAGCAGCAGACCGTAGTGCCCGCGTGCGTGTCCGGGCAGCGGCACCGCGCGCAGGCTGCCGTCGCCCAGCAAATCGAAGCCGTCGCCCAAATCGCGCCAACCGTGCGGCAGCGCGGCGCGCGGCAGCGATTCGATCGCGCGGTGGCGCGCGTCGAAATCGTCCGGCAGCAGATCCAGCAGCGTCGCTTTGCGCAGGCGGGTGAAGCGGTTCGCGTTGCGGGCAGCGCGCAGCGCTTGGCCGCCGCACCAGATTGCAGCGCGCGGCAGATCCCGCAGCCCGGCGATATGGTCGGCATGCAGATGTGAGGCGAAGACGTATCGCACTTCATGCAGCGCGATGCCGTGACGCGCGAGCTGCGCCTGTAGGCATTCGCTGTCCGGCAGCGTGACCGGCGTGGTCCAACGGTAGAGACGTTCCGGGAAACTCGCGGTGGCGCGCTCGAAGTGTTCGGAATAACCGGTGTCGAACAGGATCGCGCCGGCGGCGGGATGGCGGATCAGGCCGACCAGCGCCGGGAACACGCCCGTCCGCCACGCGCCGCCGCGCAGCGCGAAACACTCTGGATGCGTGCAGTGCCCCACGCGCAACATCGTCAACGACGTGCGCGGGAATGCGTCGGCGCGCGCGGCTGTCACAGCCGCAGCACCGCGCCGCCGAGCGTGACGCCTGCGGCGGTGCCGATCAGCAGCGCGTGATTGCCACGTGCGAGCCGCCCGGACGACAGCGCGTGATGCAGCGCGGTCGGCAGCGATGCCGACACCTGATTGCCGTGCGCAGCGAAGATATCCTCGACGCGTTCGCGCGGCACGCCGATGCGCTTGAAGATGTGCTGCATGCCGAGCTGCGAGGCCTGATGCGGCACCACGCGATCGATGTCGGTCAATGCGACGCCGGCATCTACGAGCAGCTCAGCGACGAAGCGGTCGAACTGTTCCGCCGCGGCGCGGTAGAGGCGTTTGCCGTCCATGCGGAACGTGCTGATATCGCGATAATCGCCGTCGTAACGCATCGGCGAGAATCGCGAACCGCCGCCGGGAATCTCGCAGGCGTGCGCGGATTCCGACCAGGTCTCGAAGCGCGCTGCGAGTAACGCTGGGCCGTCATTGTCATCGCTTACTTCGAGCACCGCCGCCGCAGCGCCGTCGCCGAACAGGCCGAAGGTGTCGAGATCGTTCGGGTCCAGCGCCCGCGATGCCAGATCACACGAGGTCAGCAGCACGCGACGATAGCGGCCGCTCTGCAACAGCGAGGCCACGAGGTCCAGCCCCATCAGGAAGCCGATGCAGCTGGCATTGATGTCGAACGCGGGAATGCGCGCTAAACCGAGTTCGCGATGCAGCAGCGCAGCATTGCAGGGCATGGCCTGGTCAGCGCTGGCGTTGGCGCAGATCACTGCGTCGATGTCGCTCGCGTCGACGCCTGATGCCTCCAGCGCGGCCAGCGCCGCTTCGGCTGCGACTTCGGCCGCGTTGCGAGCGGGTTCGTGGCCGCGTCGCATCACGCCGGTGCGCGCCTGCACCGTGCCCGGCGCGAGTCCGAGGCGGACGTCGAGATCGCCGCTGTCCAGCCACTGCTGCGGCGTGGAGATGCCGGTGCCGAGGATGCGCAGCGGTCTGGGACGGTTCGGAGTCATGAACGTTCGCATCGGGGCCAACGCGCAATGTAGCGTTTTGACGGCGGATCTGCGCAGCAAAGAGGCAAGTTGCGCAATGCGTTGCATGCTTTGGATGCTGCGCGCCGTCGACGCTGCGGTCCTCGTGCTTGCGGCGGTTCAGCTGTTGCCGTTGAACAGCTCGCGGCCGATCAACATGCGGCGGATTTCGTTGGTGCCGGCGCCGATGGCGTAGAGCTTGGCGTCGCGCAGCAGGCGGCCGGTGGCATATTCGTTGATATAGCCGTTGCCGCCCAGGGTCTGGATGGCTTCCAGCGCCACCAGCACCGCGGCGTCGGAGGCGTGCAGCAGGCAGCTGGCGGCGTCGATGCGCGATTTGTGGCCGGCATCGTAATCGCGGCCGACCTGATAGGCGAACGCGCGCGAGGACTGCAGCGCGGTGTACATGTCGGCGATCTTGGCCTGCATGATGCCGAAGGTGCCGATGGCGGCGTCGAACTGTTTGCGCTCGCGGACGTAGGGCAGGGCGATGTCCATCGCCGCCTGCATCAGCCCGATCGGGCCGCCGCTCAGCACCAGGCGTTCGGTGTTCAGGCCGCTCATCAGCACCTTCACGCCCTGGTGTACTTCGCCCAGCACGTTTTCGGCCGGGATCTCGCAGTCCTGGAACACCAGTTCGCAGGTGTTGCTGCCGCGCATGCCCAGCTTGTCGAGCTTCTGCGCGGTGCTGAAGCCCGTCATGCCTTTTTCAACAATGAACGCGGTCATGCACTGGCTGCCGGCGTCCTTGCCTGCGGTGCGCATATAGACCACCAGCACGTCGGCTTCGGGGCCATTGGTAATCCACATCTTGCTGCCGTTCGCGACCCACACATCGCCGCGCGCCGTGCCGGTGCGAAGCTCGGCGGTGCAGCGCATCGAACCGACCACGTCGGAACCCGCGCCCGGTTCGCTCATCGCCAGCGCGCCCTTCCACTCGCCGCTGCACAGTTTCGGCAGATATTTGCGGCGCTGCGCTTCGTTGGCGTTGACGTACAGATTGCTGACGCAGAGGTTGGAATGCGCGCCATAGCTCAGGCCGACCGATCCGGAAGCGCGGGAGATTTCCTCCATCGCCACCAGATGGGCGAGATAGCCCATGTCGCTGCCGCCGTACTCACCTGCGACGGTCAGCCCCAGCAGACCCATCTCGCCGAGCTTCAGCCACAAATCCTGCGGGAACGCATTTTCCTCGTCGATCTGCGCCGCACGTGGCGCGATCTCGGCTTCGGCGAAGCGACGGACCGCATCGCGGAGGGCATCAATGTCTTCACCAAGCTGAAACGGGCGCATCTTCAAATCCTTGGGATTGATCGCGGAACTCGACGGAGCGAAAGCCCCCTTGAGTCAAGGGGGCTGCCGCGGCAGCGGCGGGGGGTATGTGGCAGTGAAACAGGGGGCAGTGAAGCATGGGGCCCAAGGTTTGCGAAGCAAACTTTGGGTGATTTCCGGCGGAGATGGAAATCAATGTCCGCGCATGCGCCCGAGGAAGCGCGGCGTGCTGCGGCCCAGCGGCAGCTTGAGCTTGCCGATCGCTGAAATGCGCTCTTCGGCCAGGCGGTCGGCGGCCAGATAGGTCGGGATGCCGTCGCGGTCGGAGATCTCGTAGATGCGCGCGAGGTTGTGATAGATCGTGCGCATCATCCGCATCGCGCGCTCGCGGTTGTAGCCGTCAATCTCCAGCGACACGTTCATCACGCCACCGGCGTTGACCGCGTAATCCGGCGCATACAGGATGCCGCGCTTCTGCACTTCGTCGCCGATCGCGTTGTTCGCCAGCACGTTGTTGGCGGCGCCACAGATGATCTTGGCCTTGATGCGCGGCAGGGTCTGTTCGTTGACGGTGCCGCCCAGCGCGCACGGCGAATACACGTCGGCCTGCACGTCGTAGATATCGTCGGGCGCGACCGCTTCGGCGCCGTACTCCTCCACCGCGTGCGCGACCAGTTCCTTGTTGATGTCGGTGACGAAGATCTTCGCGCCGCGTTCCTTCAGCAGTTTTACGAACTCCATGCCGACGTGGCCGAGGCCCTGCACCGCATAACTGTGGCGGCCGACTTCCTCGTCGCCGTACTTCTTGTTCAGTGTGGCCATCAGGCCCTGCAGGGTGCCGTATGCGGTGAACGGCGACGGGTCGCCCGAGCCTCCGTGCACCTGATGCACGCCGGTGACGTATTCGGTTTCGCGATAGACATATTCCATGTCGTTGACATCGATGCCGACGTCCTCGGCGGTGATGTAACGGCCACCCAGCGAATCGACGAACTTGCCGAACGCGCGGAAAAGCGCTTCGGACTTGTCCTTCGACGGATCGCCGATGATCACCGCTTTGCCGCCGCCGATGTTCAGGCCCGCGACTGCGTTCTTGTAGGTCATGCCGCGCGACAGGCGCAGCACGTCATTCAACGCGTCCTGCTCGGTCTTGTACGGCCACATCCGCAGGCCGCCCAGCGCGGGGCCCAGTACGGTGTTGTGAATGGCGATGATGGCTTTCAGCCCGGCATCCTTGTTATGGCAGAACACGACCTGTTCGTGGCCGTTGTTTTCGATGTGTTCGAAGATCATCGGAAGCTCCAGTGCGCTGGCGTCGGAAGGCTCCAATACGCCAAAGTATGTTGCAAGCCTTTGAATTTCGTGGCATCAGCGGCTTGGCGGAACGGCCGATACAGGCCGCAGGCGCGCAAGTGTAGAGGCTGCGAAGCGCTTTTGCATGGGCATGCGCAGACCGTGCGCCCGGCGTTCGGGCGGCGATGAGAATCCTCTGTGTCGCGTCTCGGCGACGCTGTGGTGCACACAGCATGCATCCCGATCGCGCGCTTCTGCGTAACATGCAACATCTGTAGCAATCGCAGTGCAATTGCGCCAAGGCATGCTCATTCAGGGGATACCGCATGTGGAAGTACACAGTGGGCAGCGCTGCCGCCCTGCTTATATCTATTGCCGCAATCGTGGTGCCGGTCCAAGCACAGGATCCGGCCGGGGCTGCAGAAGTGTCGCCTGCGGAGGTCGCCGCGCCCCGCGAGGTGGTCGTACCTGCGCAGCCGCCTGCGGTCCAGCCAGCAGCTGCCGACGTCGTCGTCGCACCGCCTGCCGCTGCGAAGCCCGCAGTGACCAAGCCTGCCGTCACGAAGCCAGCCTTCGCCAAGCCCGCAACACCCAAACCAGCCGCACCAAAACCGGCGTCGACCGTCTCGATACAGGGTAAGCTCGAACTCGTCGCCGGCCAGAAGCAGCGCGTCGACGCAGGCGAGGTCGCGGATGGCCTGGTCTACTTTCTGCCGAAGGCGGGCAACCCCAAGCCAAAGCCCGGCAACTTCACAATCCGTACCCACAGCAAAGGCTTCTCGCCCGCGCTGGTGGTGGTGCCGACGGGCAGTACCATCGCATTCCCGAATCGCGACACCGTGCTGCACAACGTGTTCTCGCGGACGCCGGGTGCGACCTTCGATCTGGGTAATTACGGACCCGGACAGAGCCGGCAGCAGGTCTTCACCAAGCCGGGTCTGATCACCGTGAACTGCAGCGTGCATTACACAATGCGCGCAACGGTCGTGGTCATGGCGACGCCGTACTACACGCGGCCTGATAAAAACGGCCGTTTCGAACTGGCCGATCTGCCCTCGGGCCTAGGTACGCTGGTGTACTGGCATCCGCGCACCGCCGCGGCCACGACCCAGATTTTGCTTCCGAACGCGACCGCCCAGAAACAGACACTCGTCGCCACCAAGCCGCGTAGCGACCATCATGCAGGGACGCACTGAACCATGACGAATTCCATCCGTTACGCGCTGCTCAGCGCAGCGATTCTGATCGCCGCCGTGGCGACGGCCGCAGGCCTTTCCGTTCTTCACGACCGTCGCTTATCGGATGCCGTCGCAGCGGATCATCTCGACGCCATCCATTCCGCGCAGACGCTCGTCGAACGCGCACAGATCGATCAATTAACGGTGCGCGCGCAGTTGATCGCGAGCAATCAGGCCGTGACCGGCTACATCGTGCAGTCGCTGGAGACGTCATTGCCTGGCACCGAAGTGGACTACGCCTCGGTGGTCGATCTGCTTGAAGAACGTCGAAACCAGCTTGGCCTTGCCCTTGCGGCCGTGCTCGATGCCGATGGACGCATCGTTGCCACCACCGAGCCCCTGGCCGGGCGCGACAGCCTCGGCGATCTTTCGGCATTCGTCGCGGTACGCAAGTCGCAGGCTGCGGGCACCGCGGTGCTGGTCGACAGGACGCGGCTGCTCGGCATCGCCATCCAGCCGCTCGCGGTGTACGGCGCGAACGAGGCGTATCTGCTGGTCGGCATGCCGGTCAATCAGGCGTTCGCCGAATCCATCGCTCAGGTCGGCGCGGCCGATGTTGCGGTGTTGATGTCGACTGCAGACGGCCCGCTGATTACGGCATCGACATTCCCCGCCGCGGAATCCGCACGGCTCGCCGCTGCGCTGCGCGCGAACAGGACCGGCACCGCCAGCAAGACCGACACCCGCTTCGAGATCGACATCGGCGGCGTTGCGCATCGCGCCTCGCTCGCGCCGCTGTTCGACGATGCCGAAGCGCGCCTGTTGGCGGTGATTCCGAACGACAGCGGCTCTGCGGTCTTCCGCGCATCGTGGCTGCCGTTCTCCATTGGTGTCGGGCTGGCGTTGCTGCTGCTGGCGGCCGCGCTGGCGATGCTGTGGTTCCGCCTGCTCGCGCCCGCCGATGCGCTGGCGAGGATGGTTGAATACTCCGCGGAATCCGGCGATTTCCGGATCAAGGCCCCGCTCAAGGGAAGCAAGGCCATCACCCGCATCGCCGCCGCGTTCAACCGCGCATGTGAGCGCATCGTCTCTTCCCAGAAATCCTGATGTCCGCCCCATCGCGAGCGCCTTCCCGCCGTACGGGCGGCGAGGGCCAACGGTCGTCTCAACACATAAGCAGTACATAAACACAGTACATAAAGGACATCCACATGATCCAGCGATACCCACGGCACACGCTGCTGCGCATGCGCCCGTTCGCTTTCGCATGGCTGCTTTCGATCTGCGCCTTCCCGGCATGGGCACAGGACGTTTCCGATCTGGAGGCGGCCGATGAGGAGGCGCCGGTCGAGCCCGCAAACCCCGCCACCGGCGGCAAGCTGCTGCTCACTGCCGGCGTGACCCAGATCGAAGGCACAGCCGGCGGCGGCCTGACGCCGTGGGCGGTGATCGGCGGTTACGGCGAAAACAATCAGTTCGGCGCGAATGCGTTCTACACCCGTGTTGATGTCGACGACTACAGTCTCGACAGCTACGGCGCAATGATCGGCTTACGCGATCGCGTCGAGTTCAGCGTGTCGCGGCAGGCGTTCGACACCGAACAGGTTGGCGCGGCGCTGGGTTTGGGCGCGGGCTACACCATCCGCCAGGACACCTACGGCGTCAAAGTGAAATTGTTCGGCGATGCGGTGCTGGAGCAGGACAGCTGGATGCCGCAGGTCGCGATCGGCGCGCAGCACAAGCGCAACGACCGCGGTGCGCTGGTGCGTGCGATCGGCGCCGAAGACGACAGCGGCACCGATCTGTATGTCAGTGCAACCAAGCTGTATCTCGACAAGAGTCTGCTGCTGAACGCCACCGTGCGTTTCACCGAGGCCAACCAGTTCGGCATCCTCGGTTTCGGCGGCGACCGCGACAGCGGCTATTCGCCACAGTTCGAGACGTCGATTGCCTACCTGCTCGACCGCCGTCTGGCGATCGGCGCCGAATACCGCACCAAACCGAACAATCTCAATATCGCCGACGAAGACGATGCCTGGGACGTGTTCGTCGCCTGGGCGCCGAACCGTCACGTGTCGCTGACGGTCGCGTATGTGGACCTCGGCAATATCGTCATCCGCGACAGCCAGCGCGGCGTCTACGCTTCGCTGCAGGTCGGTTTCTGATGCCCCTTCCGGAGAAGAACATGCGTATTCCCACATGCTTCCGCCTGTTGCCGCTTGCGGCGGCATGCGTCCTTTTTCACGCGACGCCGGTGTCCGCGCAGGATGCGATGCCTCAAGACGCGATGCAGCAGAACGAAACGCCTGCGCCGCGCGCCGCGGGGGTGCCCGATCCGGCCGCCCCGCATCCCGAACTGGCCGGCGCGTTCGAGCAATTCGGCGGCATGCCCGGCATGACCGCGCTGATGGACGACTTCATGGTCATCCTGCTGGAAGACCCGCGGATGCGGCCGTTTTTCGAGAAGGTCGATCACGATCGCGTCAAGCGCCAGCTGGCCGAGCAGTTCTGCGCGATCCTTGCCGGCGGCTGCGCCTACAGCGGTCGCGACATGAAAGAAACGCACGCTGCATTCGCCATCGACAGGGCCGACTTCAACGCGCTGGTCGAAGACCTGCAGATCGCGATGAATCGTCGCGGCGTGCCGTTCCGCGCGCAGAACAAACTGCTGTCGATCCTGGCGCCGATGCATCGCGAGGTCATCACCCGCTGAGTCGCTGGCTGCGACGCCGAGGGGTTCACCAGTAGCGATAGCGCCCTTG